>JABWCR010000022.1 GCA_013359125.1 Armatimonadota bacterium
GTGCCCCTCCCCTGTATCCCCTCCCCAAACTCTGGCGAGTTTAGGGAGGGGAGCGAAAGGCATCGGATCGGGCCGGGAGGGCGAGCGTCCCCGCGAGCCAAAGCCAACAAGCGGGAGGGCGAGCGTCCCCGCGAGCCGAAAGAACGGGCCGGGCGGGAGCCCGGCGGCTTAGCAAACTTCCAATCTGTCTCGATGGCGAACATCGGTCTGTCTCGGACGATTGTGCCCCTCCCCTGTATCCCCTCCCCAAACTCTGGCGAGTTTGGGGAGGGGAGCGAACGGCATCGGGTCGGACGGGCCGGGCGGGAGCCCGGCGTTCCGACTGGCGTTCTGTTTGAACGGGATTTTTTCGATGTGTAGCACAAAACTGAGCACGAATATCCATCTTTCTGCTTGAAAGATGGTTGGTCAACCAGCGCCGGCAAACCGGCGCACTCCGCAATCCTTACTAAGAATTGCCCGACAAAGGTCGTTGGAATGTGCTGAATGCCGTTCTCGAAGCCGACCTTGAAGAATGCGCCGTCGGTCGTCGCGACCGGGAAGCCAATGTCGGTGATTCGAACGCTATTGGCTCTCAAAACTCCTGCCGCCCGCGTCATGGAGTTCATGTTGCTAAACGACAGAGCGCCGTGAAATCGGGCGTTCTATCGCGGATCGGTCTGATGGTAGCGATGGATGTCCAGATGGCTTTCGTTCGCAGGATTATTGTCTGCAAAGTCGAAGAAAAAGTTGCCGATGATCAGCGACAAGTCGGTATTGCGATAGTCGAGCTCGATGCCCATCGTTACGCGCACATACTGACCGGGTTGAGCCACCAAAGCCGTTACCGGCGCGGTAGGATGGTGATCGGTCTCGATGGCCAGCGGCGGCGGCGCATCGAACGGACCCGACAGATCGACAAAAAGACGCGATGAACCCTGAGAGAGAGCAAGTCCAAAGACTAAGACAAGAAAGCAAACTGCAACAAACCGAATCATTCTACGGCATCCTTTGCCGACTAAGTGATAGTATATGATCCGCCGCAATAAAGCGCGATTCCTTCTTTTTGGGCACGCCCCTTGCAATCGCGCGATTCGTATGGTATCCTAATGGTATACGGGCGTCTACCGGGCGCAAGGAGGGCGTGATCATGTCGGAAAAGGCAAAGGCATTGGAATCGGCTTTGGCGCAGATCGAGCGTCAGTTTGGAAAGGGGGCTTTGATGCGGCTTGGGGATGCCGCTCAGATGCAGATTGAATCGATCCCCACCGGCAGCCTTGCGCTAGATATCGCGCTGGGGGTAGGCGGCATACCGAAGGGTCGCGTGATCGAGATATTCGGCGCAGAATCTTCGGGCAAGACGACCTTGGCGCTGCATATTGTGGCCGAGGCGCAGAAGAGCGGGGGCAATGCCGTCTTCATCGATGCCGAACATGCCTTGGATCCCGAGTACGCCAAGGCGCTGGGGGTCGATATCGACCGTCTCTACGTCGCGCAACCGTCGACCGGCGAAGAAGCGCTCGAAATCATGGACGCCTTAATCCGAAGCGGCGCGTTCGACGCTGTGGCGCTCGACTCGGTGGCCGCGCTGATGCCCAAACAGGAGATGGAGGGCGACATAGGCGATGTTGCCGTAGGCGCGCAGGCCCGACTCATGTCGCAGGCGCTTCGGAAGATCGGCGGATCGTCCGCCAAGGCCAACACTTCAGCCATTTTCATCAATCAGATACGCGAAAAGATCGGCGTTATGTTCGGCAATCCGGAGACGACGCCCGGCGGTCGAGCGCTCAAGTTTTGGGCTTCCGTACGATTAGAAGTGCGCCGTGTGGAGAACATCAAGGCCGGCACGGACGTGATCGGGGCGCGCGCGAGGGTGAAGGTAGTCAAGAATAAGGTTGCGCCGCCTTTCCGCCAGGCCGAGTTCGACATCATCTTCGGCAAAGGCATCTCTCGATCGGGCGATCTGCTGGATTGCGGCCTAAATGCGGGAGTCCTGCAAAAAACGGGCGCCTGGATCAACTTCGAGACGGTGCGCTTGGGTCAGGGCCGGGAAAACGCGCGGCAATATCTGGACGACAATCCAGAGGTAGCCGCCGAAATCGAAAGACTGATCCTTTCCGTTTCATCGGGCGAACTGAGCAAACCGCCGACCATGGCCGCCGTCGATGCCGAAGCAGGAAGTCCTGTAGGCGCCGTCGAATAATAGTCTTACAGGCGAGACGCTTGCGCCTGATGATTATAGGAGCCGGGGTCCGGCATGACGATCGACCAAACGATGGAAGCCAAGCGAGCTGCGGTCAGCTTGCTGAGCATAAGAGACTATTCGACCGAAGAGCTAAAGCAAAGGCTGAACGAAGCGGGGTTTGACGAGGAGTCTGCCGCCGTTGCGATCGCTTATACGCAAGAAAAGGGCTGGCAAAGCGACGAGAAGATCGCCGAGATGCTGATCGACCGTTTGACGCAGATTCGACCCAGCGGCGATGCCAAGATCATTGACGAGTTTCAGTCGCGCGGACTGAAGCCGCCGCCGACCGAACGGTTGCCCAGCGAGTTGGATCGCGCCTGCTTGGCGCTTGCTCAAAAGTACGGCGATGCCCGTTTTGACGCCAAAGCGCTGCAGCGCTGGCGGCTCTTCCTTTCCGGGCGTGGATTTCTGCCTGACGTGATCGACGAAGCCATCCATCGTTGGCGCCCCGGTCTCCTTGACGCAGTCGACGCCTGAGCAACGGTTAGGCGCAGGCTGCCCATCGAGGAGGCAGCGCAATATGAGTTCGTTAGAAACCGCGTTACTATCGTTGCAAGTTCTGACCATCGTCGTCCTTATCGTTGTTTGGATCACAGGGCGACAAGGGCGCGAACGCGCGCTCACCGCCATACAGGAGGCAGAGAGGCTTCGAGCCGAACTGAGCGCCGAAAGAGACCGCTACGAGCGCGAGAAGGAAACGCTCAAGCGGGAAGCCCTGCTGGAAGCAAAAGAGAAAGCGCATAAGCAGTTGGAAGATTCAGAACGGGAAGCCGCCGAAAAACGATCGGAAATCCTTCGGTTAGAGCAAAAGATCCTTCATCAAGAAGAACAACTGGACAAGAAGCTCGAATCCCTTGAAGTCCGTGAGCAAACGGCTAAATCGCTCGAAGACGATCTCTCCAAGAAGCTGGCCGAAGTCGAGCGGCAACAGGCCCGGCATCTGGCCGAATTAGAAAGGGTCAGCGGCCTAACGGTCGAGCAGGCTCGACAGGAGTTCCTCAAACGTATCGAGGACGACGCCTGCCACGAAGCCAGCAGACTCGCTCGTCAGATCGAAGATGCCGCCCGCGAGAAGGCCGAATCGAAGTCCCGAGAAATAATCCTCGACACGATCCAACGATGCACGGTCGAGCACGTCTCTCAGAATACGGTTTCGGTCGTCCATCTGCCCAACGACGATATGAAGGGCCGTATCATCGGACGCGAGGGTCGAAACGTGCGCCACTTTGAGCAAACGGCCGGAGTGGACGTGATTATCGACGATACTCCTGAAGCCGTGGTCATCTCCTGTTTCGATCCCATCAGAAGGGAAATGGCGCGGATCGCCTTGACGAACTTGGTGGTGGACGGACGCATCCATCCTACCCGCATAGAAGAAGAGCACGAGCGCGCCAAGTCGGAGGTCGAGCGCAGAATCTTAACTGCCGGAGAGGACGCCGCGTTTAAGTTAGGGCTCACGGGACTGCATCCCGAGGTCGTTCGCGTAATGGGCCGGCTCAAATACCGCACTAGCTACGCGCAGAACGTGCTCGATCACTCGGTCGAGGTCGCGACGCTGGCCACGACGCTCGCGGGCGAATTGGGCGCGAACACGGCCTTGGTCAAGCGATCGGCCTTTTTGCACGACATCGGCAAAGCGCTGGATCAAGAAGCCGAAGGGCCGCATGCCATTATCGGCGCCGATTTTATTCGCAGGCATGGCGAAAACGAAGCTGTGTGCAACGCGGTAGCAGCCCACCATTACGAGGTCGAGCCGAGAAGCTTAGAGGCGCACATTGTGATCGCGGCCGACTCCATCTCGGCAGCGCGACCGGGCGCTCGGAGGGAGTCGCTCGAAAGCTACATCAAGCGTCTGGAGAAGCTGGAACACATCGCCGATTCCTTTAACGGGGTCGATAAGGCCTATGCGATTCAGGCCGGGCGAGAGATACGCGTGTTGGTGCGACCAGACCGAATCAGCGACGACGAGGCGCACAGCCTTTGCAAGGAGATCGCCAAAAAGATCGAGGAAGAATTAGAGTATCCCGGCCAGATTCGGGTTACCGTGATCCGCGAACTTCGCGCCCACGAGGTGGCTAAGTAGCGATGCGCCTCCTCTTCTTTGGCGACATCGTGGGAAAGCCGGGGCGAAGAGGCGTTGCCGAACTCCTGCCGGTTTGGCGGCAGCGATACGCTCCCGATGCCATCATAGCAAACGGGGAGAATGCGGCGCACGGGCTGGGCATCACGCCGAAGATCGCCGACGAGCTCTTCGAACTCGGGGTCGAGGCTCTCACTCTGGGCAATCACACCTGGCATCACAAGGAGATCATCCCCTATATCGATCAGGAGCCGCGACTTGTCCGCCCGGCCAACTATGCGCCAGGCTGTCCCGGAGCAGGGTATCGAATCTTGAGCGTTCTAGACAAGAAGCTGGCTGTGGTCTCGCTCATTGGGCGAGTCTTTATGGATTCTGCCGATTGTCCCTTTCGCGCGTTCGATCGGCTGGAAAACGAGATCGAAGCCAATGTCCTGTTCGTCGATTTTCATGGCGAGGCGACCAGCGAGAAGATGGCTTTCGCGCTCTATGCGGATGGCCGGGCGAGCGCTGTGATCGGCACGCACACTCATGTGCAGACCGCGGACGAGCAGATTCTTCCGGGCGGCACGGCCTTTTTGACCGACGTTGGCATGTGCGGACCTTGGCGCAGCGTGATCGGGATGGAGGGCGCGGTGATCGTCAATCGATTCTTGACTGGAATGCCCGCCAAGTTCGAGGTGCCGGACAGCAACCCTGTGGTCAGCGCCGTTCTGATCGATTTTGACCGAACGAACGGCAAGGCGCTCGCTATCCAGCGCCTTCAGCATCGTCCGGATCCGGCTGTGCCTTAGGCTGCGGCCTAGGGATGTCGAATCCCGCTTCGTCTACTCTGCCGAGCAAAGACTCCTCCTCGTCAGTCAGTTCAGGTTGCGCAACAGCCTCCTCGCCCGGCGGCGCCTGCAATCCAAACAGGTACTTTAGCACGGGAGCGACCAAGACCGATGTCAGCAGGCTCATCCCAATGATGATCGCATAGACTTCGTCGCTAAATATCCCGTGCGACAGACCCAGGCTGGCCACGATGATGCCCACCTCGCCGCGAGGCACCATACCGACGCCCACGATGGCGGCGCCCCGCCTGCCCAAAGAGAGGGCGCCCAATCCGCATCCTATCAGCTTGCCCGCAATGGCCAAAAGCGTTACAACGAGCAATGAGACCACGACGCTCATCTCGCCAAATTGAGATACGGCAACTTTGGCGCCCGTTACTACAAAGAAGAAGGGCACGATGAAGGCCATGATCGGTTGAATCTGCTTCTCAAGCGCATGCCGCTGCTTTGACTCGGCCATCATCATGCCAGCAAGAAATGCGCCGATAATGGCCGCCAAACCGATGTTGGCCGCCGCCGCGCCCAACCCCAGACAGGCTGCCAGAGACAGCGTCAAGGGCGACAAGGGATTGATCGGAGCGTCCAACAGTTGAGATCGTCGCCCTACCACTCGCAACCCGATAAAAACGATCAGCGCGATAAATCCTAAGGCTTGGACGACCACGATGCTGAGCCGGAACAAATCGACGCCCTTGTCCTCTTGGAGAGAGGTTACAATGCCCAGCAACAGCATGGCCAGGATGTCGTCGATGACCGCCGCGCCTAATATCACTCGGCTCTCGATCCGTCCCAAGACGCCCAAGTCGTGCAGCACTCTGGCTGTGATGCCCGCCGAGGTGGCCACAAATGCGGCGGCAATGAACATCGACTTTGCGGTGGGATAGCCCGACCAATGCGCCCACAAGGCGCCCATGACGAACGGAACCACAATGCCTAAAACTCCGACCGTCATGGCCGACCGGCCGACCTTTTTCAGGTCGCCGGCCCGGGTTTCCAAGCCTACAGAGAATAAGAGGATCACCGCCCCTATCTCGGCGAGCGCCTCCATAGGGGCATTGATCGCCAGCCAGCCGAGCACAGAGGGACCGATAATCGCCCCCGCTGTAATCTCGCCGACAACGGCCGGCAGCTTAGCGCGTTGGGCGACCTCTGCGCCAACCTGAGCCGCGATGTAACAGGTGAATAATCCGAGGAGGATGCCAGAATCTGCAGCCATCTGACTTTCGAAGTTCTCTGTCCGAAGGACGACTCCTGTCTGCGGCTATAATTCTCGCTGTCATGCGGCTTCCAAAACCTCGCGGACTCCTCCGAATCGAGAACCGAACATCAAGAGCCGTCTTCTGGATTGCGACCGGCGCTCTGGTGTTCTTGGTCGTTCTCGCGGCACTCTCAGGAATTCGGCCAGCCGCATGGGCGGCCTTTGGACTTTGGCTCTTCGCGAACGTTCTGCTCTCGTCTATCGGCATCGTCTGGGGCGCGTTGCATCCCAGGTGCCTTATCTTGGTGGCGCCGACCGCATGGCGTTGGAGCTTCTGGACGGCGCTGGCCAACTGTCTGTGGGCGCCCGGAATGTTGGATCGAGCGCTAGCGGAGTCGTATCAAACGTCCATGTCTGCCGGGCTGAGCGCGCTCGTTTCCCTTTTTGCCTTTGTGTTTCTCCTGCCGCTTGGCATCTTTCTGACCTACACCGCCGCCAGTGTTGGCGCAATGGTCGTTGGAAACCACCCCGATCAACGGCAAGAGGCGGTACGGGCGGCCCATGCCGCATGGTCATGGGCATGGCTGGGGATTCTGACATTGTTAGCGCTGGCCTATATGCCGGTAGCAGCGGCCTACAATGCGATCGCGGCCGCAATGATCATCGGCTCTCCGGTTTTGGCCGTCGCTACGAACGCAATGTTGCGGGCCAAAGGCCTGACCGCCGGAGACGTGCTCAGAGGTTGGAGCCGAAAGCTAAGCCAGAAACTGACCGTCCAAAGGCGTTCCGGACGACGGTTGGACCTCCGCGGCGCCGCCCTGGGGCTCATCGCCGGCATGGCCTCCTTACTGATCGCCAGCGCCTATGCGCTCAACCCGCTGCAAGCTTGGGCATTGCTCTGGGCCGTGCAGTTCAGAAACGCCCCGCTCATTTCAGAGCGACCGAACAACACGCTCTATGCCTCGATCGACCCAAAGGCGGTCGAGTCGCAAGATCAGATCGTGTTAGTGGAATGGGACGACGAAAGCAGACGGCGCGCCGTGTCCGACAGTTCGATATCGAAACTAATGGCCGAAGCGGTCGATAAACTTAAGGCCGCCAAGAGGGTGATTCTGTTTGCGCCGTTGGTCGATCCCAACGCTCAGACCAGCGAGCCGGTAGTCGTGCCGGGTCCCGAATCGATCAAGCGCGCCGAAAGGGACATGCCGCTGGTAGCCGATGCGATGAAGCGCGCCAAGAACGTGCTCTTGGGTCTGCCTGGAAAAGACCTGCCGGCGACAGGGAGCCGCTACGTCGGCCCCTTGGATTCGGGATATTTAATCTTTGCGGCCTCGGCCATCGGCACGTCCGACTTGACCGCCTTCAAGTCGGGACGGCTTCCCGCTATCGAGGTCAATCCGCCCGTCGGGGCACGCTCGATAGCGCTGGTCGCCGCGGATCGTTCGTCCGTCGACGGACGAGAGATCTCTCGGGGACGCGCATTGATCGACTTTGCCAGCCCAAGGCCCGGCTCGGGGTTTCGGCGCATATCGCTTTCCACTGTGCTTTCGGGACACGATCTGGCGCTTCATGCTCGGGAGGCGGGCAGTTTCTCGCTCGCGTTGGGAGACGAATCGTCGATGGAAGCCAAACCGGGCATGGCGACCTGGGTAAAGCCCGAGGAGTTCTTTAAGGAGAAGATCGTCTTCCTAACTCCTATCTACACTCACTTGAGAGAGACGCCGATCGGCATGATGAGCGATGCCGAAACGCTGGCCCATGCGACCTCGACCGCTTTGGCCGACCGGTTCATCAGCACGCCCGCAGGCTGGCAAACGATCGCCATCGTGCTCCTTGCAGGAATGATCGTCGGGGTGCTGTGCCAGAATCGCGACCCGTTGCTGGCCAGCTGGCGATCCTTGGCCGTGGTCTTCTTGGCGGCCACGCTCACTATCTTCATGTTCCTCTTCCAGCGAACATGGATCGACCCCGTCGCACCCGCCGTGGCTGCTCTTATCAGTTACTTTGCCGTTACGCAGTTCACGTTCGGCCTCAGGCGATCGGACTTGGAGCGCAATCGCGGATTGTTGCAGCGATTCGTCGCGCCGCAGGTTATCGACGAGCTTTTGGACGACCCCGAGAGCAACTTGGGACTGGGCGGCACGCGAAGGCAAATTTGTGTGCTCTTTGCCGACATTCGCAACTTTACGCCCTTTGCCGAGCAGGTTTCGCCAGAAGAGGTCGTTCGGATCACCAACCTGTACATGACCGCGCTGACCGACGCGCTGCACCAGCACGGCGGCCTGTTAGACAAGTACACGGGCGATGGTTTGATGGCGCTGTTCCGAGTCGAGAACGACCCCAAAGTAACGGTGCAAAGCGCCGTGGCCGCAGCCTTGGCCATGCATAAGGCTGCTCTCGTATGCGCCGAACGGATGCGCGCAGAAAAACTGGAACCGTTGGAAATCGGCATCGGCCTGCATTATGGCGAGGCGGTCGTCGGGCTGATCGGCAACCCTAATCAGTTCAACTACACGGCGCTCGGACACACGGTCGTGGTCAGCCATCGATTGCAGACATTGGCACGGGGCGGCGACACAGTGCTCAGCGAGGAGACCTATCTGCTCATCAACGACCAGTTTTCTGCAGAAGCCGACGAACCGGTGCAGATTAAGGGTCTCTCGCAAAGCGTCAGGCCCTACCGAATATCGCAAAAACCAGCCTTGCTGCCTTAGCCGTTCTTTCGCAGTACGGCGCCCGGTCGCGCGCCCGTCAGCTCGCCGTCGCGCAAAACCCAGCGGCCGTTGACGATCAGTCCGGCGATTCCTTCTGACAGTTGATGCGGCTCGGTAAAGGTCGAGCGATCTTGTATCCGCTCGGCATCAAAGATCGCCACGTCGGCCCGATTGCCTGTCCTTAGCAGCCCGCGATCCCGAAGGCCTAACCGCCGAGCGGGCATTCCGGTCATCTTATAGACGGCTTGTTCCAAGGTCAACAGGCGTTCTTCTCTGCAATAGGTTGACAAGACCCTGGGGAACGCGCCATAACAACGGGGGTGCGGGCGTTCTTTGCCCATCGATCCAAACGGATCGTAGCCGACGGCGTCCGATCCCACCATGACGAGAGGATGCTTGAGCACAGTGCGAACGTCATCCTCGGAGATTGCGAAGTAGGCGACGCTCGCATGACCGTGCTCTTCGACCAAAAAGTCGATCACGAACTCCTCGGGCGCCTTCCGCTCTGATCGAGCGACTTCGGCGACGGATTTGCCCTGCCATTCGCGATGCGTGCGGCAAGAACCGATGGAGGCCGCCTCATAGTCCAGGTCGGCCTGGCGCATCTCGCCGATGATTCTCGCCCGCGCGTCGGCATCGATCAGTCTCCGCATCGATTCCTCAGGCGTGCCGTCCCGCGCCCAAGCGGGCAACAGCGCGACCATCATCGATGTTTGAAAGGCCGTGTAAGGGTAGACATCGGCCATGATGTCCATTCCGTTGGCACATTCCTCCTCGATCCTGGCCAATGTGCGATTCACCTTGCCCCAATTCTTTCGCCCCTCGGCCTTGTGATGAGACAGTTGCAGCGGAACCTGGGCCCGCTTGCAGATTTCGATCGCCTCTTCGACGCACTCTTCCAGAAAGTCGCCCTCGCTCTTCAGGTGGCTGGTGTAGTAGCCGTTGCCTTCGGCGGCGATTTTGGTCAGTTCCACCAGTTCGTCCGTCTCGGCAAACGATCCGGGCGTGTACTCCAGACCGGTCGAGAAGCCCCACGCGCCCGCCTCCATGCAATCCGCGACTTCTCGCTTCATGGCCAGCATCTCGCCCTCGTCCGGCGCTCTCTGAGCAAACTCCATCGCTTGCTTGCGCAACGTGCCATGAGCGCACAATGGCAAGTAGTTGATCGCAATGCCGGTCTCCTCGACTCGCTTCAGATGACCCGCCAAGCCCTTCCAATCGACCTCGACGCCGTGCGGCTTCAGCCATCGCTGCTCCATTGAAAAGACCGGCGAATCGTCCACCTGGCCGCCGCCAATGCCGCAATTGCCGACCACGACCGAACCGATCCCCTGATAAACCATGCTCACTTGGCACGGATTGTGCAGGATCGATAGATCGCAATGGGTGTGCACATCGATAAAGGCTGGGCAAATTACAAGGCTCGCGGCGTCATACTCGACGCCCGCCGCCCAGTCGGACAAATTGCCCATAGCAACGATCTTGTCGTCCAAAATCGCCAGGTCGGCTTGGGTTCCCGGCGCCCCGCTGCCGTCGACCAAAAGGCCATGGCGAAGCAGAATGTCGCATCGGAGGGAACTCATTCGGGAATTCTACCCGTCGGTATAATGTTGATTTGGAAAGGAGGACGTTCGCCCAATGGGCTTTAGCAAACTCTATTTGACGCTGGCAGCCTTAGCAACTATCAGCCTCTGCGGCCATGCGGTATTGACCGAAGAGGAGCCGAACGACGGCCCCGCTCAGGCGCAGACGATCGCCCGAGGAGCGACGGGCTGGTCGGACTTTGGCAACTTTCAGTTGGGCCCCCAGGACAACGACCTCGACTGGTTCAAGGTTCAGTTGGAAGCCGGGGAACAGATCGTGCTGCAGACGGACGGTTTGTCCTGCGGCGATACCGACACGGTAGTGGCCGTCATCAACCCGGACGGCACGCAGGTAGTGGCCTTTAACGACGACGGCGGACCCGGATTTGGCTCGCGCATCGAGCATATCGTTACACAATCTGGACTTTACTACATTGCGGTCGTCGGCTTTCACGACGTGGTCGGACAGGCCAGCGTCGACTACTATCTGGCCGATCATCCCGAAAACGGATGTTATCGATTTGACATTCTGATTCAAGAAGCGCCGCCGCTGCCCATCGCCATCGAGCTTCGGGACGGCAATTCGCTCTTCTTCATCGGCCCTAACTTCATATCCGGCAGCAGCATCCGCACGGGCGGGTCGGGCGGCTTGGGCGATCACAAGTCGGGCGCGCTAGACCACATGTTCCAACATTGGTATTGGTATCGGGCTACCGGCATGAGCCGAGAGTTTGCGATTTCGAACTTTGTGAGCGCCGATGTGGTCTCTCCGAGAGAAACCAGCGTCTTCTATCGCGAGCCAGAGGGCATCGACTTTGACACCAACTGGCAAATCCGAGAGATGGGCCAAGACCCGGACGGCAACTTCAGAAACTACGTCCAGATTACGATTCGGGCTATGAACCGAACTGCGCTCCCCACGACTCTCGATCTTTTCTCCTACTCAGATTACGACCTGGACATCACCTCGAACGACGATTCGGCCCAGTCGCCCAGGCCCAACCACATTCAGATCGTCGATATTGCCATTGTGAACAAGATTTCCAACAGCCAGCCCTTCGCTTGGCAGATCGGTCAATGGCCCGCCATCAGGAACTCTTTGGCCGACGGATTTGTTACGAATCTAACAAACGGCGTCTCTCCATTCGGCCCAGGCGACTTTTCGGGCGCGATGCAGCAGCGGATGGCTTTGCAGCCTGGCGCGACCGAGACGACCGTCATTTATCTATGTTTGAACATGGGGCTGCCCGGCGATACGAACGGGGATGCTTGCGTGGACGATGTTGACTTGGCGCAAGTCTTAAGTTTGTTCGGCCTGTCGGATCAAGATGCAGGGTACGATTTGGAGGCCGACTTCAACCGAGACGGCATCATTGACGACACGGACTTAGCGATTGTGTTAGACTTCTTCGGCGTCGGATGTTAATATAAGGAGAACCTTGCGGTGATAAAAAGCGGACTGTTGGCCCTTCTCTTCTCTCTTGTCGCTCTCCCTAGCTTGGCCATTTTGACCGAGCAAGAACCAAACAACAACCCTTCGGAAGCTCAGACGATCACCCCAGTCGGCTCGTTCTACACCGATTTCGGCGATTTTGCGCTCGATCCGATGGGCGACAGAGACTGGTTCAAGGTGCCGCTTTTGGCAGGGCAGCAGATCACGATCGTTACGGACGGTCTCTCCTGCGGAGATACCGACACGGTCGTTTCGATCATCAATCCGGCTGGCGACCGCGTCTTGGCGCTCAACGACGACGGCGGTCCTGGCCTGGGTTCGCAGACAGTGTTCGCCGCCACCTCTCCGGGAGAGTACTACGTTGCGATCACGGGATTTCACGGCGTTGCCGATCAGGATACGGTCGAGTACTACACCAGCGACCACTTTGAGGAAGGCTGCTATATCTTTACGATCACGGTCGAGCCGGCGCCGCTCTCCATCAACTTGACCGACGGAGAAACCGGTTTTCGCATGGGGGTTAACTCAATCTCGCTGCCGAGCAATCGGACAGGCACGGGCGCCGGGTCGGGCGACTACAACAACGGCCTAGACCATTTGTTCCAGCATTGGTATTGGTATCGCCCGCAGGGAGCAACCCGCGAGTTTGCGCTGACAGCGCTTAGCGGCGGCACGCTGGTGGCGCCCAACGAAGTCGTCCTCACGTACACTGAGCCTGAGGGGATCACCTTCGATGGCCGTTGGTACTTGAAACAGATGGGCATCGACCCGGTTACGACGCTGCCCAGAAGCTATGTGGAGATCTGGATGCAAGCGACCAACACGACCGGTTCGCCCATGTCGCTCGATCTTTTCACCTATACGGACATGGACATGGACAACACGCCCAGCGACGATACGGCCGAATTGGCATCCCCTACCTGGATGAGAATCGGCGGCTTCACACGGGCCGGCTTCCATACCAACGCGCCGCCCAATCGATGGCAGATCGGTGCCTATCCGACCATTCGAGGCAATTTGACCAATACAACGGTCGAGAACCTGACCAACTCGGGCTCGCCTTTTGGCCCGGGAGACTTCACGGGCGCCTTCCAGAACACATGGACCTTAGACCCCGGAGCGTCGGCAATGGTCGGTTTTGTTCTGGCGCTGAACATGGGGCTTCCGGGCGATGCGAACTTGGACGGTTGCGTAGACGACACCGATCTCGCACTTGTTTTGGCGCTCTTTGGTCTCTCAACCGACGATGACGACTACGACCCCAACGCAGACTTTAATCTGGATGGCGTTATAGACGATTCCGACTTAGCGATTGTATTGGGATTCTTCGGATACGGCTGCTAACTTTGCGCTCGGAAGGGTGAAAACCGGGGTATACTATTTGTCAACGCGCTGACAAGAGTCCGTCTGCCCTTGCGCCTAACTTGAGCGCAATTGGCAGTCGGCACAGCCGAAAGGAGGTAGTTTCTACTGATGAAAAGATTTAACCGAATTTTGCCGCTTATAGCGGCAAGCCTCGTCATGAACGGCGCCTTCGCCGTTTTGACCGAGCAAGAGCCCAACGACGATTCTAGTCAAGCACAGGTGATCACCCCGGCCGGTTTCCCATGGACCGATTCGGGCACTTTCGCCTTTGACTTTGCCGGCGACAACGACTGGTTTAAGATCCCCTTGCAAGCCGGACAGAACATCCGCGTAACGACCAACGTAACGGGCTGCGGTACCGATACCGTCGTGGCGATCATTAACCCCGCCGCCGACACGGTGCTGGCCTTCAACGACGACTTTAGCGGGCTCAGCTCGCAGGTCTCCTACAACGTTACGGCCGATGGCGACTACTACATCGCTGTTACCGGCTACCATGGCGGCGGTCAAAACGTCGTCTCCTACTACACGGGCGTCCACACTAACGCTGGCTGCTACGGCTTCCAGATCGAACTGCGATCTGCGCCGCCGCAGATGAACCTGCTCGACGGCGCAACCCGTTGGCAGATGAGCGAAGCGGCGATCAGCTCCGCAGCTAACCGCACCGGCGCAGGCGGTGGTCTGGGCACCTACGACGACGGCCAGGACCATCTCTTCCAGTACTGGCACTGGTATCGAACCAGCGCTTCGACTCGCGAGCACGCCATGAGCACACTGACAGGCGGAAACAACCCTGCTCAGAACGAAGCTAACCTGACCTACACCGAGCCAGACGGCGTTACGTTTGACACCAACTGGGTCTTGCACGAGATGGGCATCGATTCCTTCTCGTTCGCTCCGCGCTCGTACATGATGGTAACCGTAACCGCGACCAACACGACGGTCGATCCAATGACGCTGGATCTGTTCAGCTATCTGGACTACGACATGAACGCATCGGTTGGCGGCGACAGCGCCGAGTTGGTTACACCGACTTGGACGCGCATTACCGACATTTCGTTCGGCGGCCACCACGCCAGCAGCCCTCCCAGCCATTGGCAGATCGGCGCCTTTGCAACGGTTCGCAACGTGCTGACCGACGCCTTCGTTTCGAACCTGAGCGACTCCGGTTCGCCGTTCGGCCCGGGCGACTACACCGGCGCTTATCAGCACACGATGGGCTTGGGCGGCGGTCTTCTGGGCGCTGGCGCAAGCGCAAGCGTGTCCTACATCGTCTCGATGAACATGGGTGTGCCCGGCGATGTCGACGCCAATGGTTGCGTGGACGACACCGACTTGGCGACCGTGCTCAGTCTGTTCGGCCTGACCTCGTTTGACTTCGGCTACGATGAGAACGCCGACTTCAACCGCGACGGCATCATCGACGATACCGACCTGGCCATCGCTCTGCAGTTCTTCGGATTCGGCTGCTAATAGTCGATCCTTACAGGAAGTAAGCATAGGGCGGACCGTACGGTCCGCCCTATTTTCTTAAGAAGGGTTGGGAGTATAGGTTCCGCCTCGGCACGACTTCAAATATTCCAACGCCCGCACTTGGCCGGTAGTTTCCAGTTCGTCTCGATAGATGTGATCGTGCCAGCCCTCGATGTCGATAGCGCCCACAAACCCGCCTTCGCGGAGGATGGTGATAATGTCGGTCCAGTTGCTATCGCCAAACCCAGGCGTGCGGTGCCAAACCCATTGCTCGCCGCCTCGCAATCCCTTCGTCTTCAGCACGTCATGGGCAATCGTGGCGTCTTTGCCGTGCACATGGTAAACCCGACCGACCCATTGGCGCAACTGCGGGATGGGATCGATGAGGCTCACCATTTGATGGCACGGCTCCCACTCCAACCCTAGCGCGTCCGAGCCGACCGCGTTGAACATCATCTCCCAGGCTCGCGGGCTGTGCGCGATGTTCCACTTCGGCGTTTCCCAAGTTCCGCCCATGTCGCAGTTCTCGAATGCGATCCGGACGCCCTCGTCCGCCGCAACCTTTGCAAGGCGACCGAATACTTGGGCGAATCTCTCGATGCCTTGGTCTACTGGACGATCTTCTAACGCGCCCGCAAAGCCGCAGACCACGTTGCACCCAAAATGGCGCGCCGACTTGATCACGGTCTCCCAATCTTGCGCCGTCTTTTCGTCCTGCAACGGGTTGCCATAGATACCGACGCTGCTGATAACGGCGCGTCCGGCCAGAGCGTCCTTGCTTTCCGATGCCAACCGCGCCAAATCGACATCGCCGATGTACTGCCATAGGGTCAGCTCAAAACTCTCGAAGCCGTGCACAACCATTTGTTTGAGGTAGTCTGCGCCGCGGTCCATGGGCGCAAGGGTGCCAATGCGTATATCCTGGTGATTGATTCGCGACATCCGTTCGCTCCTTTCGTTGTAAAGTTTGGAGCCGAATTATAGCCCTTCGCGCAAAATGGCCAAACCGGCATCGATGTACTGCCCGCCCGTAGTCTGCCTGCAGTGGACGGCCAGTACGTTCTTCCCAGCCTTGATCTCGCCTTTGATCGCGACGAACTTGTAGGCAGTCGTGTAGCCTTTCAGTTCGGCGACCAGTTGGCCGTTGAGATAGACCTCGGCATCCTCATCGTGATGAATGGCGAGCGATAGACCCTTGATCGGTCGATCCGTCTGAAAAGACCGCCGGATCCAAATGTCCTGGGTGTTCCACTCCGTGCCGATTATTGCCCCGGGCGTGCCCTTTGTGCCAAATCCGCCGACACCTTTGCCCCACTCCGTATCGTCGAAGTTTGGCGAAAACCAACCATCGCCGGGCTTGGTGGTTGAGAAGGCCCAATCGTTCTTTGATGCCTGGGCGGTCGATACGATCCAATCGATCGAGATCGGTTTGGCCAGAAGCGCGTTGTGTTTCTTGACGCGCTCCGGATCGATCTTGACGACTTTCCGATCGTAGGTCATGAGGCCGTTCACTTCGATCTCAACATCGGTCGTTTGGGTGTAGACCGCCGCTGTCAGTCCCTGCGCTGCGAGGAGGCGCAACTGCTCCTGCAATTCGATATACGCCTTCTGCAACTCGGCTTTCGTTTGATACGATCGATAGCCCCAGTTCTTCTCATCCTGCCAGGTGTGGCCGCTCAATGGGAGGCCTAAACCGCCATACTCGCCCAGCATCGCGGCGCGTTTCGGCTCTAACGGCGGCATACCAGGACCGGGATAGACATGGATATCCATCGCGTCGCCAGCGCCCGCATCGGTCCATCCGCTCGCGTTATTGACCAAGCGAGAGGGGTCGAGCTCCTTCACCATCTTAGCGATCCGAACCGTGTCGTACTGGCCCCAGCCTTCGTTAAAGGGAACCCACATGACGATCGAGGGGTGAACCCGCAGCGCCTCTATCATCGTCTTCAGTTCGATCTCGAACTGCCCCTTGGCTTCAGGATTGTCGCCAGAGAGCATCGTGTTCGGCATATCCTGCATCACCATGAGTCCCAGCTTGTCGCACCAGTAGTACCAGCGGGCCGGCTCTACCTTGACGTGCTTCCGCACCGAGTTGAAGCCCATCTTTTTCGTCATATCCAGATCGAACTTCAGCGCCTCGTCGGTCGGAGCGGTATAGATGCCGTCTGGCCAAAAGCCCTGATCGAGCGGGCCGTGCACAAAGATCGGTCGGCCATTGAGATGGATTCGGTTGACTCCCTCTTCGTCTCTTTTGACCTCGATTCTCCTCAATCCGAAGTAGCCATCGACCTGATCGACGACCTTGCCCGCGCCCAGAACCTCCAGTCGATAGTTGTAAAGGAACGGGCTTTCAGGGCTCCATAATCGCGGACTAGGCACGCTGAACTCAAATGGTCTGCCAGGCACAACGGTCTCGCTAACAACCCTCTTTCGGCCCTCTAAGACAGTCAGCCGCATTGAGCCGCCAGCCCGTGCATGAACGACAACTCGTTCGCCTTCGATCCATTCAAAGCGCGCGCTTTCGACGCCCTTGTCGTGTACAGGCTCCAGCCAGACAGACTGCCAGATGCCGGAATTGGGCGTATACCAAATGCCCTCGGGCTTCAGTACCTGTTTGCCCCGAGCGATCGGTTGAGTATCGGTCGGATCGGTAACCTTGACTACGATCTCGTTCGATTTGCCCAGCGCCAACGCGTCGCTGACATCGAAACTAAACGGATCGTAACCGCCTTTGTGCGATCCGACCGATTTGCCATTCACCCAGACTTCGCACGACCAATCGACCGCCCCGAACCGGAGCCAAACGCGCCTGCCGGACCATTTAGCCGGCACGACAACCGCACGCCGGTACCAAAGCGCTTCCGTCGGCAACAACGCTCGCTGAACGCCAGAAAGCGCCGATTCGATCGGAAACGGCACGTGAATTTTCCCTTGCCATGCTGCAGGCTGAGCGGCACCAATAGGCACAACGCTGTAATCCCAAAGTCCGTTCAAGTTCGCCCAATCCTTCCTCGTCATCTGCGGGCGAGGGTGCTCTTGGTGGGTCTTGCCAGGCTTGGCTTTGTCCGTCCAAGGCGTTGTGAGCGGCGGGGATTTGGGTTCGAAGTCTTGAATCATGGCAAATAGGCAAAGGCCGAGTATCAACATGGCCTTTAATTCGTCCCAGGCCTTGGCCGACCTGCAGGAGCGAGACGGCCTGCGTCGAATAGTTTCGGCTCATGAGCGACGCCTGGCTGAAACGCTCCTTTCTGGCGCCTACCCTCATCCTGTTGATCGGTCTGAACATCTTCCCGCTCATCTGGTCGCTCTATCTTAGCTTTCACGATTACAATGCTACCGGCAGCGCGGCCCCGGTCTACGTGGGCACGGAAAACTTTCGCAGCATTCTGAACGACCCCACCACATGGCGATACTTTCAGACGACAGCCACCTTTGTAACCTGCGCGGTCGGCTTAGAGTTTCTATTAGGATTTGGTCTGGCCATGCTGTTCAACAGAGCCTTTGCCGGACGCGGCTTTTGGCTGACGCTCGCACTGCTGCCGATGATGCTCTCGCCCGCGATCGTCGGCCTGTTTTGGAAGTTTCTGCTCGACCCGACCTGGGGCTTCATCACCCATGCAATCTCGATTGTAACGCGCCAGTCGCCTCCCGAATGGCTGACCGACCCGGACAACGTGATGAAAGCGCTGGTATTAGTGGACGTTTGGATGTGGACTCCGTTCATGCTTCTGATCTCGCTTGCCGGGTTGGCCGCCGTGCCCAAATCGCTCTACGAGGCCGCCTCCGTAGACCGCGCTTCGGCCCTTTTTCGATTCTTTCGAATCACACTGCCGATGATTGCGCCGTTGCTCTTGGTCGCGCTGCTTTTTCGCACTATGGATGCTTTCAAACTGTTCGATATGGTTTACACGCTGACCAACGGCGGACCGGGCGACGCTAGCGAAACGGTCTCGGTATCGCTATACCGCCTGGCGTTTCAACAATTCGATACCGGCAAGGCTTGCGCTCTGGCCTACATCATGCTAGTGATCGTGATCGCGCTCAGCAATCTCTACGTGCGAATGCTGGTCAAGATCAAGGGAGAACTCTAAATGGAAGGCTGGAGCCTGCTCAAGCACCGCCTGGCTGTCGCGCTGATCATTGCGATCTCGCTTGTTTACCTGTTGCCCATCGTCTGGATCGGCGTAACCTCTATCAAGCCGCGCGAACTGATGACCAAGCCGGATGTGATCGCGTTCAAGCCGACGCTGGAACATTACGAGCGGCTTTGGATTGTGAAGGCCGGTCGAGGCGAGACGGAACGAGTTGTCGGCAGATCGGACTATCCCCGCCACTTTTCCAATAGCCTGATCATCACCGCTTTGAGCACACTGTTGGCCGTAACGCTGGGCACTTTGGCCGCCTATGCCTTCTCGCGCTTTAAGGTCAAAGGCAAGACCGACCTGATGTTTTTCATCCTCAGCACGCGCATGTTGCCGCCCGTGGCCGTAGCGATTCCCATCTATCTGATGTACACCAAATTTCTGGGCTGGTACGACACGCGGATCGGGCTGATCGTGCTTTACACGGTTTTCAATCTCTCGTTTGCGGTCTGGCTGATGAAGGGCTTTATCGACGAGATTCCCAAAGACTACGAAGAGGCAGCCATGGTGGATCGGCTGTCGCGCTTTAAGGCCTTCATCAAGGTCGTTCTGCCCCAATCGGTTACAGGCCTGGCGGCGACCGCCGTTTTTTGCGCGATCAGCGCTTGGAACGAGTTTGCGTTCGCGCTCTTTCTAACTCAGGACAAAGCGCGCACGGCACCGCCCAGCATCCCCAGCGCGATCGGCACCGCTGGCATCGAATGGGGACAGATCGCAGCGGGCACTTTCCTCTTCTTGCTTCCGGTCGCGCTCTTTACCTTCATCATGCGCAATCACCTGTTGAGGGGCATCACTTTCGGAGCGATCAAGCGATGAGCGAAGATTTCTACTCTTGGTGGGATTACAGCGACCCAGCGGCGACCGAACGACGGTTTAGAGACTACCTGCCGAACGCTGGCAAGCAGGCGACTGAGGTCCAGATTCAGATTGCCCGGACGCTTGGTTTGCAAGGGAGATTCGACGAGGCGTTCGACCTGTTGGACGAAATCGAACCGCTCATCGCCAATCCAACCGAGCGCGTTCGGTTTCATCTGGAGAAAGGTCGCGCGCTGAACAGTTCCAAGATGCCGGAAGAAGCCGTCGAGCAGTTTCGGGCGGCCTACACTTTGGCCATTGACGCAGAATTGCACGATTTGGCTGCCGACGCCGCCCACATGATGGCCATTGCGCTGCCTTTAGATAAACAGATCGAATGGGCTGAGAAAGGTCTGGCAATCGCAGAACACCGCCCGGAAGCCGAGCGCTGGAAAGGACCGTTGCTCAACAACTTAGGCTGGACCTACATGGACCTGGGCCAGCCGGATAAGGCGTTGAGCGCCTTTGAAGAAGCGCTGGAGTTTCGGCGAACAATGGGGCAAGCGGAACCGACCCGTATCGCAGTTTGGTGCGTGGCCAGAGCGCTGCGAGAGCTTTGCAGACCCGAGGAAGCGCTGACCTTACTGCGCCAAATAGAGCCAGAAAAGGACGATCCCTATGTATCTGAGGAAATTGCTAACTGCCTGGCAATGATCGAGGGAAAGACCTAAGCCGCGTCGATGTTCGTCTTCCACACTGGGATTTCGATATAGAACTGCGCGCCGCCCATCGAACTTTGCTTGACGCCGATAGCGCCATTGTGCTTTCGCGCAATGTCGAAGGAGATCGACAGCCCCAATCCCGTGCCCTTGCCCGGCTCTTTGGTCGTAAAGAACGGGTCGAATATCTGTGCAGCGGCTTCGTCCGAAACGCCCGGGCCGTTGTCGTCCACCTCGATTCTGACTCTCTCGCCATCTTCGGTCAATCGAGCCACGATATGAATCTTGGCCTCGTTCGTCTCTTCCAAAGCATCTCGGGCGTTGGCCACTAAGTTGATGATCACCTGCTCGATCGAGTTGCCGTTGGCCCAGATAGGCGGCAGATCCTCGGCGATCTCTTCTGTCAACTCAATGTCGCGGGTGCGCAGCTGCTCCTTAAAGAGCACCAGCGAGTTTTCGATGGTCTCTCTCGGACAAATCGGCTCGAAGTCGTCTCCGGGCTTCCGGGCAAACGAACGCAAATGGTCGATGATCTGCGTCATGCGGTAGGTTTGGCGCTCCATCAGTTTGATGTCGTGCGTCAGCTGTTCGTCCTCGGCTATTTTGGGGTCCGAAAGGCACTGTTGCGATATGGCGCGTATGATGGCCAGCGGCTGGTTGAGCTCGTGCGCAACGCCCGACGCCAACGTGCCGACCGAGGCCAGCTTAGACGCCTGAACCAACTGGGCATCCTGTTGCGTTACCTTGTTGTTAAGCGACCCGATGTTTTGCTCCAACTCGTTCATCATTTCGTTAAAGCGACGAGCGACATCGTCAAACACATCGCCGTTGTTGGAAACCGACAATCGCCTTGAAAGGTCTCCGTTCTCGATGGCTGCCAGCGCCTTGCGCCAATCGGACATGCTGGAATGAGCCGACCAGCCGATAATGACCGCCACGCATACGCCCGCCAATAGGATGACAAAAGGAGCAGAAACGACCAGGCTTCGGGCTGTTCTGTCGATGACCGAGCCCGCAGGATCGACATACAGCACACCGATGCGAAACATCGGCTTGCCGTTCGCCTCAAAGGTAGTAAACGCCCAGCGGCTTTTGCGATCGACAAAGGCGATAGTTTCGCCGGAGCCTGCTGTCTCCGGCGCCTTGGACACCGACTTGCTGAGTGCAACGACTTTGCCCGATGGGTCGGTCAGACACAGCGGCAGCCTCGTCCAATGCTCGATCATGCCCGCGAAGTCCTTGTCGATGCGCTTGGCCATCGCAAACGCGCCGACGATCGGACCAGAGCCGTCGCCCTTTCTCATGGGCGCCAGAGAATAGGCGTAACTGGCGCCTTTGCCATTGAAAAACGTGAAACCGCTCGTAACTTCTTTGACGCCCTTTAACACCTCGGCTTTAGGTATAAAGCGCTCGGTCGGCTTGAGCTTTACGCCGCCGATCGCCATCCGATTGCCCTTTGCATCGTAAACAGCCATGACATCCGGTTGGATCGCCCAGTTGGCCTCAAAAATATTCTCGCGAAACCAGGTCTGATCGTTGGTCTTGATCGCATCGTAAAACTCGTACCATTGCGAGTTGTCGTCTACGTGCCGTTCGAGTTCGAACAGGATGTTCTGAGCAACAATTCGGGTCGTTTTGATCGCCTCGTGAGCGTTCTTATCGACGGAAGATCGGAGCGCGGAGTTGGATGCCTGGAGACCGATGAGAAAGAACGCGATCAAGCAAAGCATGACCGCCGCGCCCGCAACCAAGCCTAATCTGGCCGAAAACGAAAACCGCCTCACGCACTGTTTATTCCCTATCTCAAGGCGATTCTTGCGACGAACTTGCGAAGAAGGCTACGGCCAAACGGCGTATTGCCAAGCGCGAGGGTTGTTGCGATGAGGCATCCCTTTCCAACATTAGCCTCAAAGACATAATAGTGGAGCGCATAGGTTCGAGCATCTACGCGCATGAGGATCGGGCTGAGCTTGGTTTCTAGCTTCTGAGCGCACCGATCGGGAATGAAGGCACGGTCGGTCGAAACATCGAGATATGCGCCTTGGTTGGAATCGTCGATAGCGACCGATTCTGAAACGCCCTCGGGAGTCAGTCGAAAGCACTCGCGCCAGAACGGAAGATGATCGGCAGGCAGACCGGTAGCGCCCGACTGAACGTAAAGCGCGCTGCCGCCTTCCTTCAGATGACGGACGATACGCTCGTCCCATCGGGTCGCGACCAACGTCCTAGAGTTCTCCGCATTGTGCGCAAGGAAACCGAGGGCGCTTTCGGGATCATACAGAGCAAAGTCGCTGGGCAGATCGCGCTCGAATATGGAGACGAGCCATTGATCGCTCACCGATAGATCGTTGGACTGAAACGAGGCCAGCACCTGCGCCACTCCCTCTTTGTTCGGCCAGGCAACGACCATCTCGGTCAGATGGCTGACGCCGGGTTTGATGGATACTTTCTTGACCTTCCTCGCATTGCCGTCTTCCGCACCGATGACTTCTACCGTAAGCTCCCCGCGCAACAAATCCGCTCCGCCGTTGGACGCGCCGATCGCGATCAGGCGCTGAGAACTCGCAAAGGCCGTGTGAGGGTTCACCTCGATCGGCCGGTCGCCGCCCGCAATCCACTCTCGCGCCCGTTCGGTATCTAATAACAGGGCCAGTTCCTGGTTGCAGGCGCTGGCAAGTCTGGGTCGGCCCTCGTCATCGAGAAATCCGTTCGCCGCGATGGGAGTGTCTTCTATCGAGGTCGTTACATATCCCGCCAACTGAGGCAACGAGCGTATCCGCTGGATGGCCGTTTGGTACATGAATCGGGATTGGCGCTCAGAACTTTGCCTCATTTGTTCTTCTAATCCGGACAGCCCAACCGCCTCGATTCTCTCGTTTTGATAGGGCGCATTGTGCAGCCAGCGAATGCCGACTGGATTGACCGCTTCGTCTTTGGAACTCCACCAAGCGTCTCCGATTGAGCGGTAGACTTCGCAATCGTTGAACTCGCCTTGAAGCCAGGGCTTGGGCTTGCGCAATCCGATGCCAAACGACGAAAATAGCTGCGGCTGATGGTGAAGGTCGCCATACAGGTGATAGTCGTAAAAGTCCGCCGGTTCGTCCAATCGCCCATGATACGCCTCTGCCCCGCCGCTGTTAGATGCGATCAGGCGGCTGCCGGTCATCTGCCGCACCAGCCGGTAAAGACGTTTGAGAAAGCCCTTTGGCATATCTCGCATCTCGCAGCCGAGCGTCCACAGCACGATGCTGGGATGCCGACGCAACCGCCGAACGATGCGAGCGCACTCCTGTAGGACCCTCTCTTCGTCTGCAATGCGTATCTGCCAGAGCGGAAGCTCCATCCAGACCAACATCCCGAGCCGATCGCATACATCAAAAAGTTCGTTCGGCGGTGCCCAAAGGCAGAACTTAACCCCGTTGTAACCGCTCGCCTTTATGGCCAGCAGCTTGTTCTCGAATGCCTTTGGATCGCGTTCTGGCCCCGCGCTTTTGGCCGTCCATCCCCAATGCAAGATGCCGCGGAAAATGAACTCCTTGCCGTTCAATGACAAGCGCGCGCCCTTGGGCTTGGCATCCGAAACGGCGAGCGGATAGGTCGCGATATGTCCGACCTCTCCGTTCTTCAGCGCCTTGACTTCGATCGACCGCATGTTGGGCCACTCGGTTGGCTCGCTCGTCTCGACGATCAGTTCGTCAAAGTCTCCTTGCGCCTCCACTTTCCGGTTCTTTCGGATAAATAGGTCCTTGATAACTGCCTGACCGGTTTCGATCAGCCAAACGTCTCTCCAAAGGCCGCCAAAGGTCGTAGAGACATAGGGCAGAAAACCGCTCAGGACATCAGGAACGGGATAGGTCGGCCCGCCGTTCTTGATAACCTCAACTTCAAGCACATTGTGCTCTTTGATCGCGTCGGTAATCTCAAACGCAAAGTCGTCCCAAATGCCTTCGTGCGACCCGAGCTCGACACCGTTCAAACATGTCGATAAGTAGTAGTTTGCGCCGTCAAACTTTAACCAATAGCGTCGGCCTGGCATCGGCCTGGCGTCGAATGTCAGGTCCAGTTTCGCAGGGCCTTCGATGCGCTTGTCGACGCCCAAGTCTTCCCATACAAATGGAACGCTAACCTGCAGGTTCTGATCGCCAATAGCCAGCGTCCAACCGTTCGTGAGCCTGCGAGAACGACCCTCGTTCGGCCAGACCGAGTTGTAAACGTTATTGAAGCGCATAGAACCAAGCGTATAGCGACATGAACGGCCAGACGAGCGCAAATACATGAAGCGCCCATGCGCGTTGTTTTTGGGGTGCAAGCCGCTCTAATCCCAGAGCCAGGAATAGCCCGATTGCGCCCAGCGCCGGAAAGAAGTATCGACCTTGCGCCTGAAAGAAGACCGTTATGAAGGCCAGAAACGCAAACAGAGCCAGCATGAAGAGCACGCCTGCGGGCATCGCAAGTTCCATCTCCTCCTTTGGCGAGCCTTGCCGACGGCGCAAGAACAATCCCGCGACGGCCGCCACCATCACAGCCAACGCAAGCAAGTAGAAGGCATCGGGCAAGAAAAGCGGTCGCCCTGTGTTCGCTGTCTCGGGCGCGCCGTACGCAAAGAAGAAGCTGCGAAACGTCCAATCGGCCACCAACTGCAGATAGCCTGTCGGCGTCATGCCCGCTTCATAGAAATCGGACGGTTTTGCAGTGCCCTGAAACGCCTGAACAAACGTTTTCTGCAAGAGCGGATCGTTATACACCACCGCGTTTCGAACGTACCAGCCTGCACCGATCGCAATCCCCAGCAGCAGAGCCAGAGCTGCGGGCTTCAACTTAGGCCACTCGACCTTCTGATCCAACCGCTTCCACAACAGCCAAAGAACAACGAGCGGAACAAGCAAAACGCCGGTCGTCTTGGTCAGCAGCGCCAGCCCGATCCATAGTCCCAACAGCCACGACGGTCGCGTCAGTTGCCAAAGCGCCAGTGCAAACCACAGGTTCGTCATCGCGTCGTTATTGACCGACGAACAGATCGCAACGTTCATGGGCAGCGCCGCAACAAACATCCCGGCGAACCATCCAACCTCCTTTCGCAAGGTCGACGCCCATCTCCAAACGACCAGAGCCGTCAACAACCCGCACAGAACTCCAAGCCATCGAACGGAGCCTTCACCGACAATTCTGTATAAGATTGCAGATGTGAAATAATACATAGGCGGTTGATGCGATTCATACCCCGCGCCCTCGTAGCCCTCAAAAACTGCCGGTCGCCAATGTTCTGCGATGTGCTTCACATACTGAAGGTGCGCGCCCTCGTCCGGCGTGTTGGCATAGCCGTTGTTACCGAGCGGCGTGCTCCAAATGTAGAGGGCGCAAAGGGCAACTTGGGTCAACCCGATCAAACCAGGCGCCAGCCAGCGTCGCATCGCGACCGGTTATACCTGACAGGCAAGAATGGTAGAATCTATATATGAAGACGAACCAGATATTCGTCGTGGTGTGCGTAGCCGTAGCGGGCTTTGTGTTCTGGCACGCCCTGTTTGGCCGTGCTGGCTGGAGCCCCGATTTTCAAGACGATTACGAAGCAACTTTGGTCAAAGCGATGGATCAAAAGAAGCCTTTAGTGGTTAAGTTTTATGCCGACTGGTGCCCGCCGTGCAAGGAGATGGACAAAAACGTCCTTCCAAGCCAGGAGGTTCGCGCCGTAGCCGACCGAGCGCTATGGGTCAAAGTCGATGTGGACCAGCAGGGCAAGTTGGCCGATGATTTTGGCGTGCAGTCGATTCCAACGACCCTGATTATCGACCCAAAGGGCAACATCATCCATCGATTGGTCGGCCCGCCCAGTCCGACCGAGCTTGCCGAGAAGATTCTCTCCGTCGCTGGATCATGAACGAACTGCCCATTAAAATCAGCCAAGCGGCCATTCAAAGAATCAAGAAGATTCTGGCCGATCAGGGCGCAACTCGTTTGCGCGTTGGAGTGCGGGCGGGCGGCTGTTCGGGGCTTGAATACGTCATGAAAGCCGAAGGCCAAGTTCGAGACTCTGACGCTGTTTATCGGTTGGATGGCTTCGAGCTCGTGATCGACCCCAAGAGCCTAAAGGTATTGGAAGGCTGCGAGCTGGACTACACGGGCGATCTGTTGGGAAGCTCGTTCAAGTGGAACAACCCCAACGCCAAGCGGGGTTGCGGCTGCGGAACCTCATTTTCGCTGGGTTAGAGTTTGGCCAATCCGTGGCATGAGCCCTTTGGCGCGTAGGCGGAGAGGGGGAAGACCATGCCAGAGATGCGACGCGATCCGCTCACTCGGCGGTGGACGATCATTGCGACAGAGCGGAGCAAGAGGCCGCACGACCTAAAAAAAGCCGACGATGTCGGCATCGCTATTCCCGATTTTGTGCCCAACTGCCCGTTTTGCCCGGGCAACGAAGCGATGACCCCGCCCGAGGTGATGGCTTATCGGCGCGAGGACAGCGCCTCCAATGGAACCGGCTGGTGGGTGCGCGTCGTACCGAACAAGTTTCCTGCGCTGGCGCCCGAAGGCGAACTGACGCCCGAAGCGGCAGGAGTCTGCGACCGCATGAACGCCGTAGGCGCGCACGAGGTCATTATCGAAACGCCTCGCCATGACGAAAATCCTGCCAACATGCCGGCCAACCAGTTTCGAGAATCAATCTGGGCCTATCGCGACCGATGCCTGCAACTGATGACCAATCCAAGGCACAAGAGCCTGATCGTTTTTCGCAATCACGGCAAGCCTGCGGGCGCCTCTCTCGAACATCCGCACACCCAATTGGCGGCCCTGCCCATTATCGTGCCAGAAACCGCATCGCTGGTCGATGCCTTCGCAGAGCATCAGCGCCTTCGCGGGCGTTGCGCTCTGTGCGATCTGATCGAACAGGAGCAGAGAGACAACGAGCGGATCATCTTAGAGAACGAACGATACCTCGCCTATGCGCCTTTCGCCTCCCAATCGCCCTACGAAACCTGCATTGCGCCCAAAGCATGCCATGCCGACTTCATGATGGAATCGCAGGAGTCGTTAGACGAATTTGCCCAGATACTGCAGGAGCTTTGCCGCAGATACGATCATGCGTTCGGCGATCCGCCCTATAACTACATGATCATGACAGCGCCTGTAAACCGCTCGCGCGAGATCGCCTTTCATTGGCGATTGGTGATGATGCCAAGGCTGACAGTCGCTGCAGGATTCGAGATGGGCACCGGCGTTTGGATCAACGTCGCATCGCCCGAATCGGCGGCTCAGGCGCTTAGGGAGGCCGTCCGTCCGCTCCAGACCGAAAAGGTATAATCCCGATGGAATGAGCCTGACGATCGCCGGAAAGTCGTTTCAGTCGCGGCTGATGGTCGGCACCGGCAAATACCCTGACGCCGCCGTCATGGCGCGCTCTATCGAGGCCTCGGGAGCAGAAATTGTAACCGTTGCCCTTCGACGCATCGATTTGGACGCCCCCAAGCGTTCCATCTTGGACGATCTCGATTGGAGCCGCTATCAGATTCTGCCGAACACAGCGGGGTGCAAAACGGCAGAAGAAGCCGTGCGCACGGCGCGATTGGCCCGCGCGATGGGGCTGAGCGACTGGATCAAGGTCGAGGTGATCCCCGACCCGAAGTATCTCTTGCCCGATCCGATCGGTACTTACGAAGCTTGCAAAATCCTTGTCGACGAGGGCTTTACCGTTCTGCCCTACATCAATGCCGACCCCGAGTTAGCCCGGCGTCTAGAGCAGATCGGTTGCGCGACGGTGATGCCGTTGGCTGCCAGCATTGGCACCGGACAAGGCTTTTCAGTCAGCCTGGAGCAGATTCGAATCATCGTCGAAAACGCCTCCGTGCCCGTCGTGGTGGACGCTGGGCTGGGCGTGCCGTCCGAAGCGGCGATGTCGATGGAAACCGGTTGCGACGCCGTGCTGGTCAATACCGCGATCGCCAAAGCCCAAGACCCTGTTCGAATGGCGGAGGCTTTTCGATTGGGCGTCGAGGCCGGACGATTAGCGTTCGAAGCCGGCCGCATTCCAAAACTGCCCTATGCCTCAGCCTCAAGCCCTCTCGAAGGCGCAGTTCGCTGATTTTTGGCCGCGGCGGCCGCTGATGCTGGTCGCCGATCTAAGCCGCTACCAGCGAGCCGTCTGGCAGAAGACCATTCCTGCCGCCGTTCGAGGCGGAGTCAACGTAGTAAGATTTAGAGGCCAATGGGACGCTATCATCCACGCTCCGGGCGCATTGACGATTGTGGACGGCGTCAGCCACTTTCCAGAGAGCGAGATGAAGGAAATAGGCAGCGCCTTTGGCGTATCGGTTCACAGCGTCGATGCGGCTGTCAATGCGCAGGGACTGGGAGCATCCTATTTGCTGTTCGGGTCGGTTTTCAGTACAGAAAGCCATCCCGAACGCGAGGCGGCCGGTTTAGACGCCCTGAATGCAGTTTGCCAGGCCGTTAGGATACCGGTAGTGGCGATCGGAGGCATCAACGCCGGTAATGCCAAAATCTGCATTGAGGCAGGCGCGTCTGGCGTCGCCGTGATCGGCGCGATTGCAGGGTCGGCAGACCCAGAACTCGCTGCGATAGAATTGAGAGAAGCGATCAATGATTGAACTGACCATAAACGGAAAGCCCGCGCGAATAGATGAAGGCGCAACGGTCGCGAGCCTTTTGGAATCAAGAGGCATCAACCCGAAGATCGTCGTGGTGGAGCACAACTTCGAAATCTTACCCAGAGAGAAGTACGCCGAGACGCTCTTGCACCAGGGCGATAACCTCGAAATCGTTACGATGACGGCAGGCGGATGAGCGCGCAAGACCCGATTGTTGTGATCGGCGCAGGTGCGGTCGGTAGCGCCACGGCTTACGAACTTGCGAGACGAGGACGGCCAACGGTCGTGCTAGAAAGCCTTTCGGACGGCGGCGCAACGTCGGCGGCTTCGGCAGGTCTGATCAATCCACTGAGCATGTTCGAGCCCGAATTGGCCGAACTGGGCCTGATCGGGATGAGACTCTATGACGAGTGGTCGGCGCGGTTGCTCAAAGACGTTCAGATCGATATCGAGTGGTTGAAAACCGGCTCGATCCGAATCGCGCTGACCGACTCCGAGGCCAAGACCTTTCGAGAAGAAGCAAAACGGCTCAAGACGCTAGAGCCCGGCGTCGAGCCGTTGTCGCCCGACGAGGCGCGCAAGATCGAACCGCTGATCGGGCCAAACTGCCGCGGAGCAATCCTCGTGCCGGGCGAAGGGAATGTGTCGGGACTGCACCTGGTGCGCGCGTTGCGCGCGGCGGCTATCTTGCACGGCGCAGAGCTCTATCGGGGCCGGCCCGTTGTGGGCTTTGAGACAAAAGGATCGACAGTAACCAAAGTTACAAGCGCGGGCGGGAGCGTTCAGGCGAGCGCGGTCGTGTTGGCTGCGGGCGCATGGGCAGAGCCGTTGCTGAAGAACTTAGGCGTACAGATCGGCATCAAACCGGTGCGAGGGCAGCTCCTCATCTTGGCCGACGCGCCCAAGCCATTGCGACATATCTTGGGATCGGTACTCAATTACGTCGCGCCAAAGCGCAACGGCACGATCACCCTGGGCGCGACTGTCGAGGACGCAGGCTTCGATCTCCGCGCCACTGCAGACGGCTTCGCGCAACTGCTGGGCAGTTTGGCCGCAACCTATCCGGCGCTGGGCAACGCCACGGTTACCGGTTTTACAGTCGGCCTCCGTCCTGGATCGCCGGACGGTTTGCCGCTGATAGGACGACTGCCCGGCTACGACAACGTTTACCTGGCGGCCGGCCACTATCGCCACGGCATCATGCTAGCGCCTGTAACAGGAATTGCAATCGCCGATCTGATCACGGAAGGCCGAACAACTCTGCCTATCGAGCATCTCCATCCTTCACGCCTGGTGAAGGATGCATGAAGGTCATCCGTCAGCCGGTATTCGATCCCGATGCGGCGCTTAGGCTCTGCAACGATTCGGTAGCCGTCTGGCTGACTCGGTTTCTGCGCGAAGAGGTTACTCGCCGTAGAGGCTTCAAGAAGGCCGTTTTGGGCCTCAGCGGCGGGGTCGATTCTGCACTGACAGCCTATCTTTGCGCCCAAGCCTTTGGTCCCGAAAACGTGGTTGCGCTCAGGATGCCCTACAAGATCAGCAGCCCGGAGAGCTTGAGCCATGCGCAACTGGTCGTCGATGCGCTGGGCATCCAGGAGCGGACGCTGGAGATGACCGCCATGGTAGACGGCTATTTGGAACACGAGCCGGACGCATCGCCCGCTCGCATTGGCAATGTCTGCGCGCGAGCGAGAATGATCGCGCTCTTTGATCAGTCTGCCAAGTTGAGCGCGCTGCCCATCGGTACGGGCAACAAAAGCGAGCGGCTGTTCGGCTACTTCACTTGGCACGCGGACGATTCGCCCCCGGTGAACCCTCTGGGCGACCTCTTTAAGACCCAAGTTTGGGCATTGGCGCGACATCTGGGCGTGCCGAGCGAGATCGTGGAGAAACCGGCGACCGCAGACTTGATTCAGGGCCAAACGGACGAGGGGGACTTTGGCATTTCGTACATCAAGGCGGACCGCATCCTGCATTGGCTGCTGTTGGGCTATAAGCCCGCAAGGCTGGTCGAACTGGGCTTTGACAGCGCCGAAGTGGAACTGGTTAAAAGCAAGGTGGACGCCACACATTGGAAGCGCCGTCTGCCCGCCACTGCCATGCTCTCGACGACCGCGATCGGAGAGTACTACTTGCGCCCGGTCGACTATTGAGTGCCCACAAGCGCGCTTTCGACCGACCGAAAGATGGCCAAACCGTCCGACGATCCCAGCAAATCGCTGCTGGCTCGTTCGGGATGCGGCATCATGCCCAATATGTTTCCCCGCTCGTTAACGATGCCTGCGATCGCGCTCATCGATCCGTTCGGATTGCTCGCATCGTCAAGCTCTCCAAGCGCGTTCGCGTAACGAAATGCGATCTGGCCGTTTGATTCCAGCCTTTCGAGGGTCTCTGCGTCGCACACATAGCGTCCGTCGCCATGGGCGATCGGAATCCTCAAGAGTCGGCCGGATTCGATGCCCTGAGTAAATGGCGAACGGCAACTTTCCACGCGCAACGTTACGGTATCGCTGATGAACTTGAGACCGCTGTTCTGGGTAAGCGCGCCGGGCAAAAGTCCCGCCTCGCAAAGCACTTGAAAACCGTTGCAAATGCCGACGACCAGACCGCCCTGCTCGGCAAACCGCTCCACGGCGGGCATAATCGCGGCAAACCGAGCGATGGCGCCGCATCGCAAATGGTCGCCATACGAAAAACCGCCCGGCAGCACGACCAAATCGACACTGCCCAACTCCGTCTCGCCGTGCCACACATAATCCGCATCCCAGCCCATTCGGTCGCGCAGGCAAATCAGGGCGTCGGCATCGCAGTTGGAGCCGGGAAAGACGACGACCGCAGCCTTCATGGTTCGATCTCGAACCGGTAGTTCTCGATGACCGGGTTGGCCAGCAATTTGCGGCACATAGCGTCGGTCTCTTCGTGCAGATCGCCGTTGGGCGCCAACTCGATCTCTAAATATTTGCCGACGCGAGCGGAGGCGACGTTCTCAAATCCAAGACTCTTGAGCGCTTGCTCGAGCGTGCGTCCTTGAGCGTCTAAAAGCGTGGGCTTAAGGGTAACGTAAACACGGGCCTTGGGCATGTCGAGATTCTACCTGGTGGGCAGGATTCAAACCCAGATCGCGGAAATGATATTGAGATGACAGAATATCTGATCGGAGCTTTATTCGGGATCGCGATCGGCGGTTTGATCGCCTTCTTTGTCTGGCGCATCGCTCAGGAGCGCATTCGTCCGTTCGACGAGACCAAAGCCGAGTTGGAAAAGGCTCGCAACGATTTGGAAGCGCTTAGAATCGAAATCGCAAAGGTCGATGAACGTCTTAAGGCGAGCGAAGAGAGCGAGATGCGAATGCGCGAGGCGTTCAAAGCGCTTTCGGCAGACACTCTGGAAGCGGCGACCAAATCCTTCCTCGACTTGGCCGAACAACGGTTCAACGTGCATCAAGAAAAGTCGATCGGCGAGTTGGAGCAGCGCAAGCAGGCGGTCGATAGTCTGGTTAAACCGATCAACGAATCGGTCGGCAAGGTGCAACAGCATCTTCACGACTTGGAGACCAAGCGCGAAGGCGCCTACTCCGCGTTGCAAGAGCAGGTCAAGGCGATGATGGACGAGGCGCGGCGGCTTTCGGGCGCATTAAAGAGCCCGACTTCGCGCGGAAATTGGGGCGAAGTGCAGTTGCGTCGCACGGTCGAGCTGGCCGGCATGACCAACTATTGCGACTTTGAAGAGCAATCGACCTTCGACGGCACGGATCGCAGGCTGAGACCGGACATGATCGTAAAGATGCCCAACGGCCGAGTAGTCGCTGTCGATGCCAAGACGCCGCTCAGCTCCTTCATGGAGGCGTTCGAGGCTAAAGATGAAGAGGAACGCGCCAGGCTGATCAAACAGCATGCCCAACAGGTTCGCAGTCACGTAGCGTCGTTAAGCAAGAAGGAGTACTGGGATGCGATCGGGCAAACGCCAGAGTTCGTCGTGCTCTTCCTGCCGGGCGAGGTTTACTACAACGCTGCCCTGGAGCAAGATCCCAGTCTAATCGAGTTTGGAGCCGAAAAGAAGGTCCTGATCGCCACGCCGCCGTCTTTGATCGGGCTTCTGAAGGCCGTGGCCTATGGTTGGAGCCAGCGACTCTTGGAAGAGAACGTCCGAGAGATCAGCAACGCGGGCAAGGAGCTGTACGATCGTCTGCGCACTATGGCCAACCATCTACACGATGTCGGCAAGAAACTGAACGGAGCGGCCGAAAGCTACAACACACTGGTCGGTTCCTATCAGACGCGCGCACTGGTATCGGCGAGAAAACTCAAAGAGCTCGGCGTCGCCAGCAAGACGGATCTTCCAGACATACCGCCCATCGACACCCAAGCCCGCGAGATCGAACCTTAGGTAACCTTAAGGCCAAATGCGCTCTCAGCGACCGCGACGGATCGATTGGCCCCTCGCGCTTTCGGTCCTATTGCTCGTACTCGTCGGTTTAGCAACGCTCTACAGCGCAACAGTCGGCTGGCGCGATGCGGCTTTCAAACGGCAGGCCATGTGGCTCGTCCTCTCAACACCGCTTGCCGTCGGATTGGCGATGATCGACCCCAAAGTCTGGTCGCGCCGATGGGTCTGGATCTACGCTCTCAATTTACTGCTCTTAATCCTAGTAATGCTGACCGCCGAGCGGATCAAAGGCGCGCAACGGTGGCTGGCTCTGCCTGGAGGCTACCAGATTCAACCTTCCGAATTGGCGAAGGTCTTTCTGGTCATCACGCTGGCGACGGCGCTCAGCCGAATGGGAGAAGAAATCAAGACTCTGCGCGGATTTCTGCTGTCGCTCGTCCATCTGGCCATCCCGATGGCGCTGGTCTTCAAACAGCCCGACTTGGGCACGTCGCTGGTGTTAGGCGCCATCTGGCTGGCCATGGTATTTGTAGCACAAGCACGAGCAAAACACATCCTAGCCACAGTCGCGGCAGGAGCCTTGGCATTTATCGGCATGTGGCACTTCGACGTACTGAAGGATTATCAAAAGAGCCGCGTGATCTCCTTCATCAACCCCGAGGCCGACGCGCGCCAGACAGGCTACCACCTGATCCAATCGAAGTACGCCATCGGGAGCGGTCAGCTGACCGGACTCGGCTATCTGCAAGGCGCTCAAAAGAAGCTGAGATATATCCCCGAACAGCACACCGATTTCATCTTCAGCGTGATCGGCGAGGAGCTCGGCTTTCTGGGCGGCACGGCGCTCTTAGCGCTCTTTGGTTTCTTTCTCTTTCGAATCTGGAGGATCATGATCGCCGCCAGCGAACCGATCTATAGCTTCATGGCCGCAGGGCTGTTAGCGATGTTCGCGTTCCATATTGTCTCGAATATCGGTATGACCATGGGACTGTTTCCGGTTGTTGGCATCCCGTTGCCGTTCCTCAGTTCCGGCGGTAGCATGATGCTGGCCTCGATGTTGGGAGTTGGCCTGCTATTGGGATTGAGCGGCCGCGGCAGCGGGTTGAGATTCTGAACATGAAGGCGATAGTCTGCTACGTGAGACCCCACAAGTTAGAAGAAATCAAGACTGCCTTGGTCGATTTGGGCGCAATGGGTATGACCGTCTGCGACGCTCGCGGATGCGGATCGCCCCGAGCAGACGACCCGGATTGGGTGATCCGAATGCCGGTGCGAACGAGGCTGGAACTGGTCGTCCCGGACGACCGAGTAGAAGAGACGATCGAGATGATCCTGCGCAACGCTCGTACAGGCCAGGCAGACGACGGCAAAATCTTTGTGCTACCGATCGAGAGCGCGATACGAGTCCGGACCGGGGAGGAAGGCGAGATCGCCGTTACTTGAGAGCGCCAACCGCGTCGGTCGGCGATAGTCGTCGTTCGGCGCCGGATAGTCGATCGTGTAGTGCAAGCCGCGGCTCTCTTTGCGCCAAATCGCCCCGGCCACTATCAGAGAGGCGACGGTAACAAGACTTCTGACCTCGAATCCATCGGGATCGGCAGAACGTGCGGGCGAGTCGAGCGTTCGAGCAATCTCCTCTAACCGCGCATGAGCTTCAGTCAGCCAAGCATTGGATCGCACGATGCCCGCGCAGCGCTGCATCAAAGCTCGAATTTCTGAGCGAATTTCTCCGGACGGAACATCGGAAACAGAGATTGCCTCAGAGCCTAAGTTGGGCAATTGCGGCAGTTCGATCCCTGCAATGTGCTCGCTGGCCTGCCGAGCAAAGACCAATGCCTCCAAGAGCGAGTTGCTGGCCAATCGATTGGCGCCGTGCACGCCGGTGCAGGCCGCCTCTCCACAGGCAAACAGGTTCGGGATCGACGTGCGGGCGTACAGGTCGGTCTCGATTCCTCCGCACGAATAGTGCGCCGCCGGCACAACGGGAATAGGCCGCTCGACGGGGTCGATGCCCTGTCGTCGGCATGCCTCGGTGATGGTCGGAAACCGCCTCTCGATGCGCTCCTTCCCCAAGCGCGCCATATCCAAAAGCACAAACTCGTCGCCTGTTTTGTGAAGCTCGGCGTCGATCGCCCGTGCGACGATGTCTCTAGGCGCCAGTTCCGCTCGAATGTCGTAGTCGGGCATGAACCGATAGCCGTCCTTTCGGATCAGCAGAGCCCCTTCGCCTCGCACAGCCTCCGAAATCAAGAAGGAGCGATTGTGCGAACCGTAGAGACTGGTGGGGTGAAACTGAATGAACTCCATATTCGAAACGACCGCGCCTTGCACCGCGGCGATAGAGATGCCGTCGCCCGTGGCGATGGCCGGATTGGTGGTATGCAGATAAACCTCGCCGCAACCGCCCGTTGCGATCAGCGTGCACCGCGCATGAATCGCGGTCGTCTTGCCATCCCTTAAAATGCTTGCGCCCCAGCACTGCCCGTCCCTTATTACTAGGCTGGTGGCGCAACACCGTTCGTGCAGCGTGATTTCTGGATGATCTCGAATGGCTGTCAGCAGCGCTCTTTCAATTTCTGCGCCCGTCTTATCGGCGCGATGAGCGATGCGATGTCTGCCATGCCCCCCTTCTCGCGTCAGGTCTAAACCGTAGATGTCTCGTCCGGGGCGGGCGCGGTCGAATTGGCAGCCGATGTCCAATAGCCATTGCACCATCTCGGGGCCGCGTCGAACCAACAGCTCGACCGCCTTCGGATCGCAAAGGCTGGCGCCCGCCGAAAGCGTGTCGCGATAGTGATCCTCGACCGCATCGTCCTCTCCCACCGCCACCGCTATCCCGCCCTGCGCATAGTTGGTGTTCGATTCAAAGCTTTCCTTCTTGGTTATGATAGTAACTTGTCCGTATGGCGCGGCGCCCAAAGCAAAACTTAGCCCCGCAATGCCGCTGCCAATGACAAGAATGTCGGTCTTTATCGCTTCCTGGCTCAATGCGAAAATCGCTCCTCTTCGGCCTGATGCAACCGAAAAGAGAGTACCGCCAACTCCTGCAAAAAGTAGGCGTTTCGCACATACACCTTCGGAGAAGTCTTGAGGTAGACCGGCGCAAAGTTCATGATCGCCTTGATCCCCGCCGCAACGAGGAGATCGGCGACATCCTGGGCGTTCTGAGCCGGTACGGCGAGCAGCGCGATCTTTGCGTCGATCGCATCGTTGACTTTGCACAGTTCCGAGATGTCGCGCACGATCAGTCCATTGAAGGAAGTTCCGATCTTCTTGGGATCGTTGTCAAAGACTGCGGCAATATGAAAATTGTAGGCGGAAAAGCCCGGATAAGCTGCCAAGGCGGCCCCCAGGTTTCCAGCCCCGATCAGCAAACAGGTCTGCTCGTGGTCGATCCGCAGGATAGACGCGATCTGGCTAAGGAGTTCTGACACGTCATAGCCGACCCCGGGTTTGCCAAAACCGCCGAAGAAGGAGACGTCCTTTCGAAACTGGGCCGCACCGATGCCTGCAGTCTGCTCAATGTCGGCCGAAGAGACTGTCTCAACGCCTTGCGCCTGCAGTTCGCTCAGCAGTTGCAGATAGGTGGCCAAACGTTCCAGCGTCGGCGCGGGGGCAGAGGGCTTCGAACTCATCCCCGCGTCCAGCCTTTACGGCTCCGGTTGAATATGGGTCAGCGCATCCTCTAACTCCAATCCGCGGTTGCGCCGGAGGTCCTCGATCTGTTTGCCCAGATTGTTCAGCTTGCGCATGGCGCGAAGCTCGATCTGCCGCACCCGTTCTCGCGTTACGTTCAATTCGGCCCCGACCTCTTCCAAAGTGCGCTGCCGTCCGTCGTCCAAACCAAAGCGCAGACGAACGACAACGCTCTCCTTCTGAGTCAGCTTGTCCAAGATCATGTCCAGCTGCTCGCGCTGAATCAGACTGTGGGTAACGTCCTGGGGCGACGGCATGTTGGTCGACTGGATAAAGTCCCCCAAAGAGGAGTTGTCCTTCTCGCCAACGGGCGTCTCCAGAGAAAGCGGCTCGATAGCGACGCGGCGCATCTCGCGCACGCGATCCGGCGGCATGTGGCGCATCGCCTGGCCCATTTTCTCGCGCACTTCCTCTTCGGTCGCCTCGCGCTGAAGCTTGTTCCGATAATCCTGCCGCACGCGCTCCTGAGCGATCTCGTTCGAAATCTCTTCGTCGGTAGGCTCGCGATGAAGCTCTTGCTGCAACCGCTGCTCCGTCTTGACCACCTTATTGATCAACTCGGCCACATAGACCGGAATTCGGATCGTGCGCCCCTGGTTGATGATCGCGCGAGCAATGGCGCGCCGAATCCACCAAGTGGCATAAGTGCTGAATCGGAAGCCCTTCTCAGGGTCGAACTTCTCGACGGCGCGAATCAGGCCCAGATTGCCTTCCTGGATCAGGTCGGCCAACGGGATGCCCTTGGCGCTGTACTTCTTAGCGATACTGACCACCAAGCGCAGATTCGACTCGATCAGCTTCTTCTTGGCCTCGTCGATTTCGTTCAGGCGCAGATCCATCTCCAAGCCGGTCATATTGGCGGCAGAGGCCCATTCGCTCTTCTTGGGATCGCGCTCAAGGTCGTTTCGAAGCTTTTCGCGCAAACGAATCAAGGCTTCGCCTTCCTGCACCAACTTGGCCAAGCGAAGTTCCTCGCTGGCGGTCAGCAGGTGTGAACGACGAGTCTGGAGCATCCACAGCTCCAGCTCGACGTTGTCCTCTTCGAAGGTAGTCTCTTCTTCGACGCCCCAGCCGTATGTCTCTTCCTCTTCGGCGGCCAAATCGTCATCGACCTTGGGCAACAGAGCGCCCAACTCCTCATCGACGACCTCTTCGGCAGTGAGACCTGGCTGTTCTTCTATGTAAAGCGTATCCGAGACTGGGTTGCTTCGAACGATGGCGCTTCTCTTGCGATTCTTCCCCTCAGATCCTGTCATCACGTTTAGTTCTTCATCTACGATCGGCATTTGGCTTCACCTCCCGGTCGCATCCTGCGGACCGGACATTGTGACGCGCGTCCTTGTCCCGTTCCCGTCTTAGCCGACCTGAGCCCCGTTTCCTATATCTATACGCCTTATGCGGGCGCTAAGTTTCCGTACGGCATCCCGCAGAAAGGCCAGTATTCGTCTCAGTCCGGCAACGGCGCGCACCTGTTATATTAAACGCAAGGCGCGGGGATTCCTGCCGGAGCGAAAAATAGTATAACAAGAAATCTCGGAATTGCCAACGGGTAATTTGCGGGTAAAGGCGGCGATTGGAGGCGCGGAGCGGATTCGAACCGCTGAATAGGGGATTTGCAGTCCCCCCCCTTAACCACTTGGGTACCGCGCCTCGCCGAAGCTGAAGTATACCTTAAGGCAGTTCCATCAGCCTCTGCAGGCTAGCGGCAAGCGAGGCGGTCGTCAAGGGAGCTTCCGCCATGCTCCCGGCAAAGGCCGCAATCAGATTCTCAGCGCAATCTCGATACTTCTTTTCGCCGGTCATTCGTGCCGCCGCGATCAAGACATCGGCTACCACCGCGTTGTCGCTCGGAAGGCCCTCGTCCGTTCCCCAAGCAAGAGGCGTAACGACGACCGATCCATATTGCCGCAGATGCGAGACGTCGTAAAATGCACCGTTCGAACCCGGCGCGCAGCACCGTTCGATAGCCTTATCCAAAAGCCGAATACCCCATGCTCTAATCTCCGGATCGCCGATTAGAGCGCTCAGCTCCAGCGCTGCTAACACGGCCCAAACATCGTCTGCCACCCAGTCTTGGGTCTGCCGATGAGCGGTGTGATAGATAAACTGATTAGCCGACAGCAACGATTGAAGGGTTCTAAAGGTGCGTTCTGCGGCGTCTCGCACCCACTCCGTTTGCTCGCTAACCGGCATGACTCGCGCGAAACGGCAAAGCGCTACAATGGCTGCCCCCTGCGCGTCGGCCTTGAGAGTGGTATCGATCTGACTAATTCGCGAGTCGCGCTGCCCAGACGCAGAACCGGTCAAGATCGATGGCTGGAACAAGGCCGCGTTCCGAAATCCTGCAGGCCGTTCGCCCCACAGATCGCGGCGCAGAAATTCTACGATGTCCAGCGCAGTTTTCGCAATCGCCGGATCCTTGGTCAGATCGTAAAGGTCGCAGTAGACATCGAGATAGAGCGCATTGTCTATTGCGCGCTTGGCTCTAAAGGGCAACTGCCCTTTTCCGGCGCCCTGATCGACAAAGAAGCCAAACCCCCTATCGTCCCAGCGAGCGCTCTTCCTTTGGTCCCAAAGCAACTGAAGCGCCATGAGGCGAACGCTCCGAATGTCGCCGCCGGCACGCGCGACGGCAAAACGAAGCGTCGTGAGCGGCCTGGCAGCGCCTGGCGTCGCTTGCGAGAGCGAATTCATGATGTCGGAAGAGAGCCGATCGAGAAGCTCCTCGCTCACGGGTCCTGCATCGGGGATGCGCGTCAGCGCCATCTTCATCTGCTCGGCCCGCTGACGGGTGGCTTGAGGCTGGTTCTTATAGAGCCGGAAAAACTGGTCGAGCGCTCGTCCCAAATTAGTTCGCGAATCGACCGCGATTGCAAAGATCGCGATGCCTTCTGGATCGAGCGTCAATCCTACCGGAATTCCCCGACGCACGCCCAACACCTCTGCCTGATTCAACAAGTGCCGAGCCACTTTGGGGCTCGAATCGAAATCTACTTTGACCGGTATGGCTTGGGTGTTAAGAAGGTTGGCGATGCCCTCGTCGTGATAAACGTCCTCGTTCGCCCAAGCGGCGCCGGCCGACCAAGAAGCGCCTAACTCGGCATAGACCGGCTTGCCGCTCCTTTGCGCCTCTTCAAAGACCTCGGCGCCCCACTCTCTCCACTCGATCGGCTGATTGCTACAGCTTCGAAGGTAGAAACTAGCCGAATGAACGAGCGGGTTGGGGCTTTGCTCGCGCTCGATGACGCGCGCATACCGCCCCAGCCAACCCATGCAGAGGATCAAAAAGGCGACCGCGCTGAGAACGCGAAACCGCGGCTCCCGCTCCATAACGACTTATTATGGCTTAGACCCTTCGAACAGCCTCGCGAGTGTACGCCAAACACGCCTGAATGTCTGGCACCGGATTGTCCGGATTCTCCTCGTACTCCAATGCAAGAACGCCGTTGAATCGAGCGGAGCGAAGCGCCTTTAAGAAGCCGACCGTATCCAGATCGCCCTGGCCTAACACGGTCCAAGCGCGCCTATCCTTGACGTCTTTAAGATGAGCGCCGTAAACGCGGTCGGGCCAGCGCCGCACAACGGCCGAAGGATCGACCCCAGAACGCAAGAAGTGGCCGGTGTCGACGCAAAGGCCGATGATCTTCGGTTCCTTGGTCATCACAGCCTCGAGATGCTCGATTCGATCATAACGGCTGCCTGGGCCGTGGTTGTGAATGGCGATCCTGACCTTGTATTCGTTGGCCATCTTGGCCAGATAGCGAAAGCTCTCGGGAGCCGGATCCGCCGATATCGTCTCGATTCCCATATACTTGGCAAACTGAAACGTCCGCAGAGCTGCCTTCTCGTCGGCGCCAAACGAAACCACGCCGTAGCCGAGCAATCGAACCTTGCTGTCGGCCAGCGCTTTTCGATGCTCATAGATGCGCCTGACCAGATTTTCCGTTGGAATGTGCTCCGGATAGGCCTCCCAAAAGCCAATCCCCAACTGATGGGTCGTCCTCAATGCATCCGAAAGCTTCTGCCCCCGCAGGCTGTAGCTCTGAATGCCCATCTTAAAAGGTCCGTACTGCATGTTTGATCGCCTCCGTGGCCAGAGTTCTGCGCGTTCGCAGGAAATCCTTCAAGAGCGCCTAACCGGTAAAGGCGGCATGGGCATAGAGACTGGAATCTTGGCGATACTGGGAAGTTACTTCTTGGGTTCCATTCCTTTTGGCTTCCTTGTTGCGCGATGGCTCTACGGGGTCGACATTCGACGGCACGGCAGCGGAAACATCGGCGCGACCAATGTCTATCGGACCCTTGGCCCGGCTCCAGGATTGGTCGTCTTCGTATTGGACATTGGCAAGGGCTGGCTGCCCGCGCAGCTGGCCGCCAATGCAGGAGGGCCGAGTTGGGGCGTCGCGTGCGGCGTTGCGGCGATCGTCGGTCATAGTCTCTCGCCGTTCCTTCGATTCAAGGGCGGCAAGGGCGTGGCTACGGGCGGGGGCGTTGTGATCGGCGTGGCCCCTCTGGCCGCGCTGGTCGCCATCTCGCTTTTCGTGCTTGCGCTGACCCTAGGGCGATGGGTGTCGCTGGCGTCGATCATTGCTACCGTCTCGGTGCCGGTCGCTGCTTGGGCGTTCGGCTACTCTCCGGTCGTTGTCGGCGTTACGGGCGCGGCGGCGGCGCTCATCGTCTGGCGGCACCGCGAGAACATAAAGCGACTGATGCAGGGTACGGAACCCAAACTAACCTGGCGCAAGACGGCTCTAACGCCCGGCGAGGCGGCCAAGAGAATCGCGCTTTCGGGCTTCCAAGGCGAACCGCTGGACCCTCAGTTAGCTTTGCCGCCCGCGCTATTGGAGGAGGGAGGCGCCTTCGTTCAGGCTTGGCAAGCGGGCCGTCTGATCGGACAGGCGGGCGACGCTTTTCCGACCGAACCGAATCGGGCTGTGCAAATTTGGACGGCCGCTCGCCAGCTCTCCGATCGATCGAGCGCCGACCGTCTCGTCGTCTTTGTCGCCGGCAGCCCCGATTCAAAACCCGACCACGCTTCGATTACGCTCGCGCAATACGATGTGCAGGGTCAGCGGATCTGGGCCCTGCCGCTGAACGAAATTGAGTCGGCCGCCGATGCGCTCGGCAGAATCTGTGCGCTCCACGGCCTCGACCCATCTTTGGCGACCCTTCTGCTTTCCTGTCCGGCCCAGCGATTCGAAATCCAAATCACGTCAACATAGCAGGATGCTCGGCGCCTCGCCGCATGGCATAAAGCCTCTGTGGGGAGGTGTTGAACTATGCGATACACAGCATACTTCGCTGCCGCGCTGCTAATATGCGGCTCGGCATTCTCGCAAGGCTCGAATCGTACGATGCCGACCGAGATCGATTACTTGATGGGCACGGGGAACATGGAAATCGACTTTGACTGGAATTTCCGACCCGACCTGGTCTCCGATGGATGGACGCTGACAAACGGATCCAACTGGTGGAACGCCAGGCTGTATCTGGACTATGGGATGGAATACGGCTTTAGCTATGAGGGCGCCGGCTGCCAACAGATCGGGTTCAACCGATGGGTGGACGGCCCTGCGACAGAGCATACTATCGGCACGTTCCCCATCTCTGTAAACTCAAGCCTGTTTCCACAAAGCGGCGAACCAATGCGACTGACTTATGCGATGAAGGGTCGCAACATCCTCAACGTTCGATATGGCGTCGAACTTTCGACCACCTATGCGAACGGCACGACTACCTGGACATGGCTTGAGCAGCCCAACCTGGTTCCAGGCGCCAACTGGCAATTGCGCCAAGTGGACTTTGCCGTGCCGCAAGGCGCCGTCAGAATCAAGCTTAACTTCAAGTTTCTGTTCGATCCTGGCCATGTGCGCGGCTATGTGAACCTGGACGCCGTCAAGCTGACGAGCGGACGCGGCCTTCCGGTCGCACAGCCGGGCACAAGAGCTCTCAAGCTGGCCAAGTTCTACTCCAATAGCGTCGATCACCTGCAGGACGCCGCTATGTACGACCTGTTCATTGTGCCGCATCATGCAGAGGCGAAGCTGAAGGCCCTCAAGCCGACGGCCAAATTCCTCTTCTATGCGCTGGGCTGGCAGTCGCTGGAGCTGTTGGACAACGTTCAGCGGGCTGACATCGCCCATGACCTGTACTCCTTTGGCTGGGCAAGAAACAATCGCCCCGACTGGTTCCTGCGCGACCTCAACGGCGCGTACATCACTCGACCTTGGGGAGGCTATCGAGTCGAGTACCTGATGGACTATGGCGACCGCAACGTCCGGCAGTTCGCGCTGGACAACCTGGACGCCATGATCCACAACTCGTTCGGAAGCCCCAACAACTATCCCGACGGAGTGTTTTTCGATAACTTCTCGCTGCCCGTCTACAAGCAGTCGACGAAGTATCAGACCCTGCAACAGCGAATCAGCGCGACGGCAGACTGCATCGGCCATTTCCGAAGCCACTATCACAACAAGGGAATGCAGGTGTTTGCCAACCTGTCTCGCGGAGATACGCCCAACGGACCGTACACGACCATCATGCCTCTGCTGGACGGCTACATGTTGGAAGGCTTTATGGTGCACGCTTACGACCACTCCTTCCATACGCCCGACCGAGCCGCCTGGCATCTAAGAACCGTCAATTTCAACCCAGACAAGACCGCCATCTTGATGGCGCGCCGATATGCCAGCGACCCGAAGCGATACGACTACGTGATCGCCGGCATGTATCTGGTCAACCATGAGAACGTATACGCCTCCCTGTGGGCCGATAACGCCGAGTCCCGCATGGAGCTGACCCCAGAGCTGAACTTGTCAATCGGACGACCGGTTGGCGCCAACTACACAATCCGCGACGGCGCCGAAAACACGGGCGCTCTGTTTATGAGGGCCTATGAGGCCGGCACCGTCCTGGTGAACACTCACCCGACCAGAACCTTTAGCTACACGCCACCGACCAGCGTCCGCGACTATCGCGGCCGATACTACCCAGCCAACGTGCCGATCGCCATCGGACCGAACTCAGGGCTGATACTCTTCTAAACGCGGATACGATCTGCGAACCCATTGGGGCAATCGGGCGTAGCCTGATTGCCCCTTCGTATGTCAATATGAGGGTAACCATGAAGACTGCTCTGCTCGCCATAACCCTTTTAAGCATCGCAAACGCTCAGACGACGATCGACGAAGCCGAACTTCAAATGAAACTCGACCAGGCAGCCACGCGGCTTGGAAAGTCGAACGCATGCCCCAGCGCGGACGAACTGGAAAGAGGCTTGAGCTTCTCTCAGTGCAAGGTGTCGGCGCCGTCCAAGGCAACGCGAGAAACCACCTTGGCAGAGCTTTACAACCAGCGACTCAACAGCGTCCTCTGGATCGGCACGACAGAACCGTGCGACGACTGCCCAATGTGGCACTTCTCGGGCGTGGCGTCTGCCTTTGTCGTCGGCGATAACGGTGAGTGCGCAACCTGCCATCACGTATTTGAAGACATGAAGAGAGGCGCATTCCTGTTGGCGGCCGCCTCGGACGGTAAGGTCTACCCGATCAAAGAGGTGCTCGCCGCCAGCCGCAAAGACGACATCGCCATATTCAAGATCGACGCCGTCGGCTTAAAGCCGGTGCCCCTAGCTTTAAATATCGCTGCCGGAGAAAACATCGCCGCGCTGACCCATCCGCACGGACGGCCCTTTTTTCTCTCATCCGGCATCGTCTCTCGTCGTGCGATTATGGAGGACAGACGCTCCAAGCGAGAAATGCTGCAGGTAACCTCGCCCTTTGCCATTGGATCTAGCGGCGGTCTGATAATGGACATGAAAGGAAACGCCGTCGGCATGGCGGCCTCCACAATTTCCGTCTATGCCGAGCCACAACGCCGCAGAGAACCCCAGATGACCTACTACAACTGCGTGCCCGCAGAGGCGATCCTCAAGTTGATGGGGAGGTAGATCCTCTATCCATCCGCATCCAGCGCCGGGCTCGAGCGAGAAACCGAATTCTGCGCCAAAAACTTGAACAGCTGCGCCTTGTTGGCAAATCCCAGCTTGGACATAATGTGCGCTCGATGAATCTCCACCGTCCGATGGCTGATGCCCAAGGTCTTGGCAATCTCGGCATTTGTCATGCCGTGCTCCAGCAGCCCGACCACGTCTCTCTCGCGAGGCGTCAAGAGCGCAAACGGACCGCCGGCCGCCTGTGTAGCCAAAAAGTCTTGCGCCTTTCCCTCCAACTCTGGAGGATAAAAGAAACTTCCGCCTTCGACCACCCTCTTAGTCGCTTCAATGATGGTGTCGGTCGGCGCGCTCTTGTCCACATAACCTTGTACGCCCAACTTGATCGCCTCGGCTACGTAGGCCGTCTCCACATGCATCGATACCACCAGAGTAACCGGAGAATAGGACTTCCGCTTTAGCTGCCTCAGCGCGTGCAAGCCAGAAATGTCCGGCAGCCCAATGTCCAGAATCAGCACATCCGGTTTGAGCTTGGGCGCCAGTTGGATCACTTCGGCAGCATTGGACGCCTCGCCGACGATAGTAAAACCGGGCGATTCCTCCAAGGCCCTCTTAAGGCCAGACCGGACGACTCCGTGGTCGTCCGCCAACATAACTCGGATACCCTGCACAGTGCATAGAATACCTTCTAAGCCCTCTTTGAACGCTTCTCCTTAGCAATCGGCAAGGAGATTCTCACCGTAGCTCCTTCTCCCGGAGAAGACTCTAAACCGAATATGCCTCCCCATCGGGCCGCGCGCTCCATCATGCCGCGGATGCCCAGTCCTTCATATCGATCCCGAGCGCTTTCTGGATCAAAACCAACGCCATCGTCGCTGACCTCGATGGCCAGCGCTTCTCGGCCAACGTCGATCGCAATCTTGACCTTGGTCGCTTTAGAATGGCGCACAACGTTGTTGACCGCCTCTTGCACCGTGCGATAAACGTCCTGCTGAAGTTCCTTCGAAAGCTCGACGTGGCCCAGATCTATCCTGAGGTGCGGCTGCAATCCGGTCGCCAGACGAGCGTTCTCAGCCAACTCCGTAACCGCAGCTTCCAAACCGAGATCCTCGAGAACGGACGAGCGCAGACCGGTCGACACTTCTCGCACCTTTCGAATGAGATCGCCCACTACGCTCTTGGCTCGATCCATCAGGTCTGGAGTCACTCCCGACCGCTCGCACTGCTCGATGGTGTGGCTGAGAGCCGTTAGATACTGGGCCACTTCATCGTGCAATTCCGACGCAATGCGTTTTCGCTCGTCCTCTTGAGCCCTCTGGAGCCGATCGGTCATGGCGATCAGTTCTTCCGTCCGTCGCCGAACAGCCGTCTCCGCCCTATGTCGGTCGCTGATGTCCCGCACAATCGAGGCGACTCCCACCCCCAGCACCTGAACGAGCCGAGCCTCGAACCACCGACGTTGGCCGTCCTTGGCGTTGAGTGCGAACTCAAAAGTATTAGGCGAGCGGCTCTGCGCCATGTCGGGCAACAGACCTTTAATCCGCTGAGCCAACTCGGGATGAAGGCATTGATCGTAGGTCTTGCCGTTGATCGGATCGCAGTCCGGCAGTATAAGGCCAAAGCCCGCGCTGTCCTGGTGCTCCAACAGTCGACCGTCCTTGCCGATCAAAAAGTACAGATCGGGCAGCGCGTTCATAACGGCGGTCAATCGCCCTTCTGCCAGACGGTGCTCCGTTACGTCGCGCCCCACGGTCTGGTACTCGACCACATTCCCCTCACCGTCGAACATCGCTCGGTCCACCCAGATCAGGTCACGCATCTCGCCATTAGCATTGGGCGCGGGAAACTCGATCGATCGCGTCGGATTGTCCGCCGTCATGATCTGCTTGCCTTGCTCTATAGCCTCTTGTGCGGCGTCCCGTATTGCCGGGTCGGCAATCTCCAAAAGATCGCGTCCGATGCATTCGGCCTCGCTCCTTCCAAAAAAACGGCAAAAAGCCTCGTTGACAAACGTGAGCGTCCGATCCGGCAGCCAACGGCACACCAACTCGGTCTGATCCTGGACCACCGCGCGATACCGCCGCTCGCTTTCGGCCAGCCGATTGAGATACTCCACCTCGTCAGTAACGTCCCGAGTGTGCACGAATACGATGTCGGGAAGCACCGGCTGATAGACGACATCCAGCCATCTCGAGATCTTCGAAAACTGATAGTAATACAGCATCCGCCTTTGAATGCGCTTGCCCTTGGCGATCGATTCTAACAAGTCGTCGAACACATGGAGTTGATCCTTGAAAAAATCCCTCGCTCGAATGCCAACGATGTGCTGGATCGTGCCTTGGGTGAGGTCGATCGCAGCCTCGTTGTGCCCGATCAGTTCAAAATCGTCTCCAACGTGCTGCCAAACGAACGCGGGCTGAGGCGTCCCCCTGTAATACTCCTCGTACCGTTTTCTCCACGGCCGCTCTTCCACATCGTCCACTGCATAAGCCAGCCGAAAACCCTTGCTGAGTTCTGTAGTCTTGAAACCGTGAGATTCGAGGCAATCGGCCGTCAAACCGACTTGGCAATGGGCGTTCTTAGCGACAATCTCGCCTCGATCGTTCAGAACGAGCGCAGGAAACGGCAATTGGTCGATCGATAGGTCCATGAACTCACCAAATGCCCCGAAAACCCGCGCCATCGACCGGAATCGCGGCTCCAGACAGATATTGATTCAGATCGGACGCCAAAAAAGCGATCGTCGCCGCCAACGATCTTGGATCGCCGGGACGCCCGGTAGGCAAATTGGAGTGAGTGCGAGCGGCCATCTCCTCTGGCGCAATTCCAGCTCGCGCGGCGCGCTCAGCCACCAATTCCGTCCAACGGTCGGTAGAAAACGGCCCGGGCAGTACCGCATTCACAAAGACGTTGTCCCCAGCGCAAGCCCGAGCCATCGAGCGCACTGCGGCCAAAGCGCCGGCCCGATACACAGCCGACAACGCCAAATCGTCCGCTGGCTCCCGTGCGCTCATCGACGAGATCGTAACCACCCGCCCCCATTTGCGCCGCCTCATCCCAGGCACAAATGCGCGGGTCAAACGCACAAAGGACATCAAAACCAACTGGTGTGCCCTCTCCCACTCGCCATCGTCAAACTCGAAGATACTTCCGGCAGGCGGGCCGCCCGTATTGTGAACCAGAATATCCACCGGTCGATCCCCGATCTCGCGGACAAGGGAAGCGATTGATCGAGGATCGGAAAGATCGCAAACGATAGGCAAGACCTCTCCGCTCAATCGATGCGCCGCATCTTGTATTCGAGCAGAATCGCGGCTGCAAATAACGAGCCTGGCGCCTTCCTGAGCCAATCGCTGCGCCACCGCGAACCCCAATCCCGTGCTGGCGCCCCCAACAAGCGCGGTCTTGCCCTCGATCCCAAGATCCATGTCGGGATTATAGCAAACTACCAGGCGACCGGATGCCAGACGGTCTGAATCTCAACAAAAGGCTCGATGAAGCCCAACCCGCGACCCTTCTCTGTCGCCCACTCCTTAGCAGTCAGCATCGGCGACGAATGAACCCGCTTGATCGAATCGGCCGCCGCAATCTCAATCCCCCTCCGATCGCCCTGGACGCCGCACAACTCGAGCGCATCGATATCGACGTGCCCTGCCAAGTGCGGCAAGAGTTCGGCCTGGCGCCCGGAAAGAAAATTCAACGCCCCGGCCGGAAGGTCGGACACCTCTAACGCCTCGGATAGCGCCAGTCCAGGCACAGGGTGTCGTTCGGGCAACAAAGCGACGACCGAGTTGCCGCCCGCCAATATCGGAGCGATCAGACTGACCAAAGAGAGCAAGGGCGCTTCGTCCGGACAGACGACGCCGACCACGCCGGTAGGCTGAGGTTCGGAGAAATTATGCATCGGGTGCGCGACGGGATTCACGCTGGAGACCAGTGCCGAGAACTTGTCCGTCCACCCGGCATAGTAGATCCACCGATCCACCATTGCGACGGTCTCAGCGCGCGCAGAGGCAATCGTCTGCCCGGTCGATTCTGCCAAGACTCCGGCCAGCTCCTCCGCCCGTCCCTCCAACATCTCGGCCATTCGATAAAGCACCTGTCCGCGATTATACGCAGTCATCTTAGCCCAAGCAGTCTGTCCCTTCCGAGCGGCCCCAACAGCATCGCGCAGGTCCTTTCGCGAGGCCAACGGCACATTGGCCAAGAATCGACCCTTTGCCGTCTCAACCTCGTAGGTGCGGCCCGATTCGCTGCGCGCAAACTCCCCGCCGATCCACAGTTTATAGGTCTTCAGCGCCGACGCCCGCTGGCTCATTGGCCGATTCTACCTGCCTGGGTATAATCTCGCCCAACATGTCCCTCGACCCGAACGCATTGCGACAATGGACGGACGATCACCTTGACGAGCTCATCTCCGACTTCCAACGCCTGTTAAACGCGCCCAGCGTAGAAGGTCCGGCAGAACCGAACGCCCCGTTTGGCGCCGCCGTTCGCCAAGCCATGGACGTTACGCTCGATCTGGGCAAGAAGTTTGGCTTCCGATGCAGAGACTTCGACGGCTACGCTCAGGACATGGAGATCGGCGACGGAGAAGAGTTCGTCGCCTCGCTCGCCCACGTAGACGTGGTTCCTCCCGGCAACGGTTGGGATTCTGACCCTTGGGCCGCCGAGATTCGAGACGGTTACATCTATGCCCGAGGCGCCGAGGACGACAAAGGCGCCGCCATGGCCAGCATCTATGCCGTCCGTGCTCTAAAAGAATTAGGGACGCCCCTCAAGAGGCGCGTCCGCATCGTGATCGGCGGAGACGAAGAAAGCGGGTTTTGCTGTGTCGAGCACTATCTTAAAGTCGTTCCCGAGCGCCCGGTCGCCGGATTTAGCCCGGACGGCGCATGGCCGTTCGTATTTGCCGAGAAAGGCATTTTGAATCTAAAGATCGAGAAAAAAATCGCGTCTGCCCACATTGCCAAGGCCGAAGGCGGCGAGCGGCACAACATGGTGCCCGACCGAGCCAGCGCGACAGTCAAAAGCGCCGAGATTCCTGCAACCCTGCCGGAAGGCGTCTCCGCCGTCGCTCAAGGCGACCATGCCGTATGGACCGCGGCCGGCAAATCGGCTCACGGCAGCCGACCCTCCCTGGGCGTCAATGCCGTCGCTCTGCTGCTCGAAGGCCTCCAATCGCTCAATCTGCCGGACAACGACGCTTGGCTGAACAACGCGCTCAAAATAGCCCGATCTCAAGACGGCGATGCCCTGGGAATAGAGCACGAAGACGAAGTAACCGGCCCCCTGACCTCTAACTTAGGCGTGTTCAGCTACGACGGCCAGACCGCGCGAATGACGATCAACATCCGATACCCGGCGACCTGGTCGCTGGGCGAACTGATGGCGCGATGCGAGCCGACCGTGAGAGCGATGGGCTTCGAGGTGGTCTCTGTCGACGATTCGCCCCCTCACTACGTGCCTCAGGACAACCCCTTCCTACAGGCTATCGGACGGATTTACCGCGAAGAAACCGGCGACGAGACGCCGCCGCAAACGATGGGCGGAGGCACCTACGCGCGCGTTCTGCCGCCCCTCGTCGCGATCGGCGCCGGATTCGAAGGCGACGGCGCCGCGCACGAGCCCAACGAGCGCATCGCTATCGAAAGTATGAGAAAACTGACCTATCTTTACGCGAGGATGCTCTATGAACTGGCGAACCTATAACCGATGTTAGACGCGATCTTAGCGCCTATAATGAAGTGGACGACCGGCGTCATCTCTGCCGGAGGCTACACCGCCGTCGCGGGCCTGATGGCTATCGAAAGCTGCAGCATCCCTCTCCCCAGCGAGCTGATCATGCCGTTTGCAGGCTTCTTGGTCCACAAAGGCGAGATGAACCTCTTCTGGGCCTCTATAGCTGGCGCGTTCGGATGCATGGTCGGCTCGGCGGTCAACTACTGGGTCGGCGCCATCGGTGGCCGACCGTTCATAGAAAAATACGGACGCTATGTGCTGATCCGAAAGAAAGACCTCGACCGCGCAGACCGATGGTTCGCAAAATGGGGCCTCTGGGCGACCTTTATCGCTCGAATGCTGCCCATTATCCGCACGTTCATCTCCTTTCCTGCGGGCGTCAGCCGCGTCCCCTTCATACCGTTCCTGATCTTGGCCTTTGTCGGCTCGGTGCCCTGGTGCTACATGCTGGGTCTGGTCGGGCTAAAATTGGGCGAAAACTGGACCCACATTCGCGACTATCTGCACGGCTTTGACCTGATCATTGCCCTCGTGCTGCTGGGCCTGTTCGCCTTCTGGCTCTACCACCATCTAAAGCCGGAAAAGGACGAAGAGCAGAAAGAAGCGGCATGAGCCTTCTGATCACCGCCTTCGAGCCTTTTGACGGCGATACGATCAACTCTTCGCTCGAAGCGATGCGCGCCGCTATGCCCTATTTGCCGCAAGCCCGATTCGCCGTTCTGCCCGTCGAATACGACATGGATGTTGAAGCCTCGCGGGCAGCGATTGCCGAATATGACCCCAAAGTTGTGCTACACCTGGGACAATCCCGCTCCGACAAGATTCAGATCGAGCGGATAGCGATCAATCTCAAAAGAGCCTCGCGCGGCGGGCCGCTCGTGCCGATCGATCCTACAGGGCCTGCGGCGCTTTTCTCAACCCTGGACAGCCAAGCGCTGGCCGAGCGCTTGGCGAGTCTGGGCCTGCCCGTAGTCGAATCAGCTCACGCAGGAACCTACATGTGCAACCACATCCTCTACCGAACTCTGCAGGACGCCGCAGATTCGAGCCTAATCGCCGGTTTCATGCACCTGCCCAGATTGCCGGAACAGGCCAAGGATGAGGGTCCGAACTTGCCTCTGGAGACATTGAGGGACGCGGTGATCAAGGCGGGTCAGTGGCTTTATCGCGAACGGGATTTTTTGCAAATGTAGCACAATTTTGAGTACGAATCGCGCCTATAAATCCGGGCGAAAAGGGGGAAATTGGTGGAGCGGAAGGGATTCGAACCCTCGACCTCTAGAGTGCGATTCTAGCGCTCTCCCAGCTGAGCTACCGCCCCAACGCTAGCGATTATACCCAAGCCGATCGATCCAGACGCTCGGCCAAAAGCCGGTGATTTGACCGGTATGAACCTCTCTGCCTCCAAAACCAAGCAGATATGTGATATAACTTCTGCGTAGGGGTTGCGACCAAGGCCGCAGCCCTTCTCGCTATCTAACGGAGGAAATCACGTGTCAAACAAACTGGCCCTATTGGGACTATTCTTCGCGCTCACCGCGGCCATCGCCGCCGCACAGCCTTTCACCTACCAAGGGTTTTTGAGAGATAACGGCAGCCCGGCTACAGGATCCTACAACATGACCTTTCGCCTCTACCCGGTCAATGCAGGGGGAGCTGCCCTGGCCACCGTCGGTCCTGTCTCCGTCAACGCCTCTAATGGCTTGTTCTCTCAAGACCTCGACTTCGGCGTCGTCTGGACCGGAGCCGACCGCTATCTGGAGATCCAGGTGGGCGGCACGATCCTGACGCCTCGGGTTAAGATCAACCCAGCCCCATACGCCTCGTTCGCCCTGCGCCCCTGGGAAACGCTTAGCTCGAACGTCTTCTACAACACGGGCAAAGTCGGCATTGGAACAAACTCGCCGACCCACTCGCTGACCGTCCAGTCTTCCACGTCTGAAACCCTAAGGCTTATCGGCCCAGGCGCGCTCTATGGGTTTAGCGGCCGCATCAACTTCGGCGACGGCAACTTTGTCCACCTGGCAGAAGACGAAGACGACAGGCTCGCCATCCATGCCAACAGAATTGCCCTAATGGGCGGCAATGTCGGCATCAACATCCTTAACCCGACCGCTCCTCTGCACATCCAGTCGAATGCGATCGATCGGGCGCTCTACGCCGACTACGCGGTGGCGGTGCCCCGCGCGGGCGGTGTCGACACCATCCCGTTCACCAGCCGGCCGCTGCCCGATCTGCCGAA
>JABWCR010000023.1 GCA_013359125.1 Armatimonadota bacterium
TTTTGGGCTCGCGGGGACGCTCGCCCTCCCGACGGGTCCGTTTTGGGCTCGCGGGGACGCTCGCCCTCCCGACGGGTCTTTTGGGCTCGCGGGACGCTCGCCCTCCCGACGGGTCTTTTGGGCTCGCGGGGACGCTCGCCCTCCCAATCGGGCTGCGATCCGCTTCAGTGCTGCCTGAGCAAGTTCAGCATTGCTTGATCGAGTTTTTGGCCTTTGTAGTCTCGATATTGAACGTCGGAACGGTTGCTATCGAGGATGCCGAACGTGCCGCGGTAGTTCCAGAGCGCCCAGCCCCAGCCTGCGGTTTTCCATCGCTTCAGCATCTCTTCCATCCAGGATAGGACCACGGCGTGAGGCGTTTTGTTGTAGCAGCCGAATTCGCCGACCATGACGCCGACGCCCTTCTTTTCGAACTCGATCCAGGGGCGGTAGTAGCGATCCCATATCTCATCGGCCTGTCGGGGCTCGAACCGTTCGGGCTTAGGGAAGTTTTTGGCCACTGCTACCCATTCGGCCAGATAGTGGGTCAGTTGGAACGGCTGATAGCCTCTTGTGCTGTGCGCCACGTTCAGGGATAGAAGCTCCTCGGCGGGTACTGCCCCGTAATCGCGTCCGTCGCAGATGATGAGGCGTTTATCGTCTTCTTTTCGGATCGCCTCGACGATTCGCGTCATGGCTTTTTTGTGCGGCTCGGCGCCGACGTTGGCCGGCTCGTTGAGCGGGTTGAAGCTGAGGTTAGGCCGTCCTTTGTACCGCTTGGCGAAGGCCGCCCAGTGCAGGCAGCAGACGTTGACCGCGTCCTCGTCTCGCCAGAGCGATTTGGCTTCGGGCGGGACGTTGACGGTGTATCCGGGCGCTCGATGGAAGTTGAGCTGGGCATGGAGTTTGTTCCGCGCCGCCCAATCGATGGCCTCGTCTATTTTTTTCAGTTCGGGTTCTAACAGGCGCGTCCAATCGCCTTTGTCGGTCCAGATTCGATAGTCCATGGGGAACCGAACGAAGTCGAATCCCCATTCGGCAATTTGGTCGAAGTCCTCTCGGCGGAACGGGCGGTTGGCGTAATCCTGATGAAAGCGATTGTCGAGATTGAAGCCGCGCCAGCGCGGCAGTTTGCTCATCGGATGTACTTAAAGCATTTGCCCTGGCCGTCTTCCGAGATGATGCCTTCCAATTGGAATGGGCACGGCAGGCGATTGGCGCTGTTGCACGGTCGGCTGTACGAATCGCTGTTGATGCACCAAGGGCTTCTGACGACGGCATCTTGATTGGGGCCTTTGGGCGGGGCGTAATACTCGCAATCGGTCTGGCCGACGCGCTTGGTGCCTTTGACGACGCCCGCGTGGCCGTCCACATAATTGGCGGTGCCTTGTTCGCTATGGCGAGCGACAAACGGCGTATCGACAAAGTTGACGCCGATTCGCGTGCAGCTGCCGGGCAGAAGCACCAGATCGCTTTCGTGGATCATGGCGGTGTCGGCGGCCAGTTCTATCTGCGCGACCGAGATGGTCGGAGGCGGATTGGGGCTGAGCGGCGTGCGTCCTTCTGGAAAGACGGCGTAGTTAAAGTTGTAGCTGACGAAGGTGTGCTTGCCGCATTCGGGCATGTTGATGGCGACCCGGAAGCCTTGATCGAGGTTGATGGCCTCTCGCTCGGACGGGCAGGTGTAAATCTCTTTGTTTTTGGAATAGGGTTCGATGGCGGTCAGCATGGTCATGGCGCAGGGCTGATTGGCCATGGCGGTGGCGTAGACGGCCATGGGGAACATTTCGTTCCAATCTTGCGTGTACAGGCTCACCGCGGCGGCCGAGTTGCGCTGGTTGCTGATGCATTGGGTCTTTCGGGCCGATTCTCGCGCTTGGGCAAAGACGGGAAAGAGGATGGCGGCGAGGATGGCGATAATGGCGATGACGACCAGCAGTTCGATAAGGGTAAAGGCGCGGCGTTTTCGGTTGAGCATAGATCCTCCTACAGATTTTCTATATGATACGACGCGACCGGCCTTCGATTCCTGCTATTGTTGCCGGTTTATCCGTTGCATCCGCACGACCCGCAACCGCTCTGTCCCTCTTCGGTTTGGAACGAACTGCCGCATCCGCACGATCCTGTGGCGTTGGGGTTTTCGATTTTGAACCCGCCGCCGAACTGCTCTTCCAGGTAGTCGACGCTGGAGCCGTCCATGTATTGCAGGCTGCCGGGGTCGATAAAGATTTTGACGCCGTGCGATTCGAAGATTAAGTCGTTCTCTTCGGCGTCCTGTTCGTCGATGGCCATGCCGTATTGCAGGCCGGAGCAGCCGCCTCCGGCCACCCAGACGCGCAGGGCTGCGCCTTGCTTATCGTTTTCTGCCAGCAGGTTTTTGACTTCCTGCGCGGCCTTATCGGTCAATGTGATGGGCATGTTTGGCTCCTTGATATCCTCTTGGCTCGATTCTACCTTAGATTGTGGCTAGGGCTGGCAGCCTTTTCCAAAGTTTTGGAGGAGTTCTGCCAGGTCGGCTTCGTCGATGACGCCGTAGCGGTCGACGTCGTATCGGTCGCTTTCGGCGCCGAAGTTTTCGAGCAGGAGGGCGAGGTCTCGGTCGTCGACGCAGCCGTTTTGGTCCAGGTCTCCGCGCTCGACGGGCACGAACTTGGCGGTAAGGATGAACCCTCTGCCCTGTATGCTTTCGTTGCCAGCCTGAGTTTCAAAGACAACCAACCCGGTCGCGTAAACATGCCCCGCAGCGCTCGCGGCTATGGCGTTGAAACGGTCGTTCCCGTTCGCGTTGCCGTTCCATCGCCTGACGCCCACGGTGTCGTCGTCGGGCGTTTGGCCGTTGCCCGCCCAGGAGGTCGAAAGATCGCCGTTCGTATCGTACTTAAGAATCACGGCGTCGAAGTTGCGGGTCGAGTTGGTGTAGGCGCTGCCCGCAACGTAGACGTGTCCAGATGCGAGCACGGCGATCGAGGTGGGAATGTCGGTATGCTGTCCCGAACCCCATGCGCGCTTCCATTGTTGCGCGCCGGTCGAGACGCTGTGCTTGTAAGTGGCAAAGTCGCCCGCGACCTGACCCAGCACGTAGGGCGTCGTATAAGCGATATGCGCGCTCTGAAGACCGATCCCGATCGCTTTGTCGTTGGAGCCCGTTTCGTCGATCGCGATCCATTCTCAGCCTTCGACATGAGGCGTCGGGTCGTCAACTATTATGGGGCACTTTTTGGCCCGCATGACGGTTACGTCCGTAGAAGCGAACTCGCCGCCCTTGGTCGTCGCGGCCAGAAAGGCATGTCCATCGTGCGTTACCGCCAAATCGACCGCCTCGTCGTCCTGGTCGTCCCGGTCGTAGGTGATGAAAAACGGTACTGCGGCACTGCCGCAGGCCTGTTCGTCCAACCAAATGTCGCCGTCTTCTGGTTCGTACTTGGCGAGAAAGACGTTGTGGCCTTCCCCGCTTACATGAACGAAGCCTGCAACATAGACGAACCCGGCGCCGTCAACGGCAACAGCGTTCGCCGAGGCGTTGCCGGTCGAACTCTCGATGTACTTGATCCACTTGACGCGGGTTCCCTGTCCGCATGCCTCCAATCGAACGACGAACCCTCTGTGATAGTCGCCGCCTTTGGTCTGGCCCACGACATAGACAGCGTTGTGCGGCAAGTAGGTCGCAACGTCTTTGCCCTTGTCAAACTTGCCGTTGGGGTGTTGGGTCAGTTTGTGATCCCAACAGTAAGTAAAGTCTTGATTCCTCTGGGCGTATGATCCGGAGATCATGGATGAAAACAGGGTCAGCAGGCAGAGGAGCTTACCCCCCCGCGGCAGAGCGAAGAACGTTTTGTTGCCGTTGCATTGCGATACCCTCCGTGTTGAATCGATGTATCGTAATACGCCGTCATCGGAAGTTTTGTTCCCTTACTCGCCTTCCAATACAATCTGCGTAAAGTCGGCCAGGCGGCGGTAAAGGCGGTCGGCGCAGGCGAGCAGAGTCAGGCGGTTGTCGCGCTTGCGCGCGTCCTCGTCCATCACCATCACCGCGTCGAACAGCGCGTTGATCGGTTCTTCCAATTTTCTTAACGCTTCCCAAAGTTCTTCTGGGTCCTCCGTTTTGGGCATCGATTGGAGCGATTCGTGCAGCGCCCGTTCGGTAGGATGTTCGAAGAGGCTATCGTCAACCTTGGTCAGGTCGGCGTCTATGGCAATGCCTTTTTTAAGGGCGGCGGACAGGATGTTGGCGGGGCGGGTGGCGGTTTGGACGCGGGCTTCGAAATCGGGACCGCCGAACGACTGGAGCGCCTCTGCCCGTTGTATGTAGTCGTTGACGGGGGCCTCATCGCCGTTCAGCACGGCGCGGGCGATGTCGTATCGGATGCCGATTTCCTGCAGGAAGGCGTCCAAACGGGCAATAAAGAGCGATTGAAGGTCGGTATAAAGTTGCTCGAAAGGTTTGAGCTCGACCCCTTGTTCTTGGTAGGCTTCGTAAGCCCAGCGCGAGAGCTGGCTCAGTACCGGAAAATCGGGATGCGCGGCCAGCAGTTCGACGCAGCCGTTTGCGGCGCGTTTGAGGCCGTAGGGATCGGTGGAGCCTTTGGGCATGAAGCCCAGACCGACATAGCCGACCAGGGCGTCGATCTTGTCGGCCACGGCCAACGTGGCGCCCAGCGCAGAATCGGGCAGAACGTCGAGGCTATAGCGAGGGCGGTAGTGCTCTTCGATCGCTTGGGCGATTGCCGGGTCTATGCCGTCCAGCAGGGCGTATTCGCGCCCGATGGCGCCCTGCAGGTCGGGGAACTCCATGACCATTTGGGTGGCCAGGTCGGCCTTGCAGAGCGCGGCAATTCCTTGGGGCAATTGGGCAAATTGCTGGGCGATTTTTTCCATGCGCCGAACTTTGTCGGCGATGGTTCCCAATTTTTGCTGATAGAGGATGCGCTCTAGATCGGGCAGGAAGTCGCGCAGATTGCGCTTGCGGTCTTCTTCGAAGAAGAACTTGGCGTCGTTGAATCGCGCCATCATGACCCATTCGTTGCCTTTCTTGACCGTATCTGGGTCGCCGCCGTTGGTTACGGATACGAAGTTGGGCATGAGTCTTCCCTGCCGGTCTTCGATAGGGATGAACTTTTCGTGCTTGCGCATGGCGGAGACGAGGCAGGCTCGCGGCAGGGCGAGGAACTCTCGGTCGAACTCGCAGAGGATGGGTTGCGGGTTTTCGGTGAGGTAGACGTTTTCTTCTAGCAAGTCATCGTCCAGCAAGAGGTTGCCGTTTATGCGTTCGGCGGCTTCTTTGGATGCGCGCTGGATGGTTTCCTCGCGCTGTTTCGGATCGGCGATGACGCCTTTGGTTTTGAGCTGCGCTAGGAAGTCCCTGGGCGCGGCGGCTTCGAACTCTTCGGGATGTGCAAACCGATGCCCGCGAGAGAGACGTCCGGAGCGCGCGCCCGCGATCTCGAAGTCGACGATCTGGGTGCCGAAGAGCGCGACGATCCAGCGGATTGGGCGAGCGAATCGGATATTGCCTTCGCCCCAGCGGAGGGTTTTAGGGAAGGTCATGGAGAGGATTTTGTCGGGCAGCGCTTTGGCCAAGGCTTCGATTGCAGGCAAGCCAGCGTCTTGTTTGACAGCAAAGGCGTACTCGGCGTCCCCAAGGGTTCGAAACTCGGCCTGGTCGGGTTGGATGCCCTGGCCGCGACAGAAGCCGAGGAAGGCTTGGGTGGGTTGGCCTTGAGGGTCGAAACAGGCGCTTTTGGCCGGGCCGCGGGTTTCTTTGGTGGTCGGCGCTTGGTTGGTCGCGACCTGGTTGCCGATGGCGATTAGGCGGCGCGGTGTGCCGTATGTGTCAACTCGCTCGCAGCTTAGGCGCAGTTCCAGGAGGGTTTGTACGATCAGTTCTTGGAACTGCTCTAAGGCGCCCGCCATGAATCCTGCGGGGATCTCCTCGCATCCTAGCTCGATCAGAAGGTCGTCGCGTCCTTGCTCCGTCATATCGGCAATTATAGCCGAGCGTTCGATGTGGAATAACCCCTCGGCGCGAGAAAACGGGAGTCGAAAGTCCTTGCCCGCGCCTCGCTTTCGGTCATGACGCCGAGAGTAAGAAACCTTTATAAGGAGCGTACTGTGCAAAGAATGGCTGCTTCTAATGCTTTGAAAATGGACGACATTTTGTCGAAATTGCAGGATTTGCCGAGTTTGCCTCACGTGGTGCTTAAGGTGTATCAGTTGGCGGACGATCCTCAGACCAACGCCGCGCAGTTGAGCCTGATCATCGGCAAGGACCACGGCTTTGCGGCAAGGTTGCTGCGAATGGCCAATTCGCCTTATTACGGCATGTCGCGCCGGATCGGCAGCATCGACCAAGCGGTTATGGTGTTGGGGTGCCGCACGGTCAAGAGTCTTTCGCTATTGGCCGGGACTTTTCCTTTTCTATCCAAAACGCTGCCGGGCTATACGGTGGAGCCGAGCGCGCTTTGGCGACACTCGTTAGCGACGGCGATTATCGCTCAAGGGCTTTGTTCGAAGGTAGGCGCCAATCCCGATGAGACGTTTGCGGCGGCTTTGCTGCACGATATGGGCAAGCTCGTGATCGCGGCCTATGCGCCCAAGGCAGGGGAAGAGGCTTGCAAAAAGGCGATTAAGGAAGGCGTCTCGTTCCATCAAGCGGAAAAGACGCTGTGGGGCTTTACTCATGCCGAGTTGGGCGAGGCGGTCTGCAAGATGTGGGCTTTGCCGGACACTATACAAGACGCCGTTGGGATGCACCACGAACCGAGCGCGCCGCCCTCCCCTATCGTGGCGATCGTTCATGTGAGCGACTGGTTGGCGACGAAGTGCGGATTTCCTTTGAACGAGCAGGAGCCAATCGACGAAGAGCCGATCGAACGTTGCATGGCTGTGCTCGGCCTGACCAATGCGAACCTGGCAGAAGCGCTGGAATCGGCGTCGGCCCGGATCGCCGAGTCGGACGATCTTTTCTTCGAGGACGAGGCAGCGTAGGATTAGCGGCCCCTTTTGATATTGGTTACAAGCCTCGGATAGGCTAGATTCGGGGTAGAATTGTAGAGAACCAAAATCGAAAGGGGGTTTCCGCAATGAAGCGTTTCGCATTTGCGTCGCTGGCCGGCGCGCTGCTGGTCGGGACGTGCTTTGCTCAGGGTCGCATCGTGATCAACGAGTTTCAGTACGACGACTCGGGCACGGACGATAAGGAGTTTGTCGAGCTTTACAACGCTGGCGATCAGCCGGTTGACATTTCTGGCTGGGTCTTGGCAGCGGGCGATCTGGCCACATTGACCGATAACAACGCCGACTACACGATACCGGGCGGCACCACACTTCAGCCTGGCCAGTATTACGTGCTGGGTTCGGCGGTCGTGCCCAACGTCAACCAGATTGTTGGCGTCAACAATCTGTGGGAGAACGACAACGAGTGGCTGGCGCTAAAGGACACGGCCGGCAATATTATCGATGCCCTGGCTTACGAGACGAACAAGGGATCGAACTTCCCTGCCGGGCACTTTGAGGGTCTTGGGCTCTGGGGCAATTTCACCAGTATCGACGGCGATGCGGCCGGAACCGATCTGACTTTTCAGAGCCTGTCTCGATGGGAAGACGGCTACGACACCAACAACAATGGGCGCGACTTTGCTCTGAAGATATGGACGCCCGGCTCGAACAACAATCCGACCGCGGCGCCCAGCTTGCCTCGATCGTACGATTTCGACGATAACTTCATGGGCGCGATGGTGCCGGACTTCACCGGTTCGTTCCGCAATCCGCGATACATCGATCCGACGGCGATGGACGATTTCGTGCTGTACAACCCGAATATCATTCCGGCTTCGCCCCAGGGCGGCAACGCGATGTGCATGTGGGACTGGGCCGGCGGCGGCAACGCGGCGGCGACCGACTTCCACTTTACGGGCGCGCTTGGCGCTGAGATGTGGGTTTACTTGGACACGGCGCTCCATGCCGGTACCGACTTGGAATCTTGGGCGGTAGGCATCTTGGGCACGACCGAGACTTTCTTTAATCTGCCCTTTGTCAATCCGGCCAGCGCCTGTGCGATCACTGGGTTGGCTTGGGTGTGGAGGAAATCGGCCACCGAGAACTCGCTGCGCCTGGTAGACGCCAAGAACGGCGGCAACTCGGGCGACACGGGCACCGTTTGGAACGTGCTCGGCACTATCGACCTGACCTCGATGGCTTCTGGATGGTACCGATTACGGATCGAAGCTCAGGGCAGTGTGGTTCGCGGCATCTTCGGCGGCACGTACGGGTCTAAGACAGATGGCACGTCCTTCTGCGGCGTCGTTGACGATGTATCCAATCGCCGCGGTCAGTTCTACCTCGGCTTCCGCGAGGCGGTCGGCAGCAACCTGGCCACCAACCCGCCGCGCATCGACCGGCTGACGCTGTACGCGCCTGCCGCGGGCACGGGCGACGTGAACGGCGACGGCTGTATCGACGACACCGACTTGGCGATCGTTCTGACTGCGTTCGGCAGCAACGACTGCACCGCCGACGTGAACAGCGACGGTATTGTCGACGATACGGACCTGGCTATCGTGCTTGGCACGTTCGGCGACGGCTGCTAAATCTGTAATCTGTCCCGCCGCTCTCTTGGCGGCGGGACGCTTTCCTTTATGTTGCTGGGATTGGGCATCGATATCGTTGAGGTTGATCGAATTGCCCGGTTGGTACAGCGCAAGCCCGAGTTTCCCGAGAGAATCTTGACGCCGTCCGAGTTCGAGTTTTACGTTCGCTCGCTTCGGCACGATGCTTTTTTGGCCGGTCGATGGGCGGCCAAAGAGGCCGCGATCAAGGCTTGGGGCGCGCCTTTGAGCTTTCAAGAGATTTCGATCTTGCCGGATGGCAACGGTCGTCCGTGCTTAGCTTTCTCCGGTCGTGCGGAGGGAGCGGCGGGCCAGATTTCGATCTCTCACGATGCTCGGACGGCGGTCGCCGTTTGCATTCTGACCGCACGGCAGGATTGACGGACGTTGCGCCGAAAAGAGCGTCTGATGATTCGCATTGCCGTGCTGGTCTCGGGCAAGGCGCGGGGCAGCACGCTCGGCGCGTTGATGGATGCTTGCCGGCAACGGGAGATCGACGGCGAGATCGCCTTGGTGATCGGCACGAAGCCGGAGACTCCAGCCCTTTCGAGGTCGAATAGGTCGCTAGTGATCGAGCCTGGAGAGAATGAGGAGGAGTATGGCGCCGCCTTGTTGCAGGCTTTGGCCAAAGCGCGAATCGACCTTGTCTGCCTGGCCGGATATCTAAGAAAGCTGCCCAGCGCGGTCGTTGCGGCCTATCAAGGTCGGATTATGAACAGCCACCCCTCTTTATTACCGGCTTTTGGGGGTCGGGGCATGTATGGCGACAGGGTTCATCGCGCCGTCGTCGAATCGGGCGTGAAGGTTTCGGGCTGCACGGTGCATTTTGTGGACGAGGAGTACGACGCTGGGCCGATCATCCTGCAGTTGCCCGTGCTGACCGATCCGTCGGAGAGCGCCGAGCAATGGGCGCAGCGGCTGTTGCCGTTCGAGCACGACGCCTATATCGCGTCGGTACGATTGTTTGCAGAAAAGAAATTGCGATTGGAGGGTCGGCGCGTCTTACTGGACGATCGGCCCGGTTTGGAGGCTTCAACGACATGAGGACATACGCCAGCGCGGACGAACTGTTGCAGATTTGCTACGAGCGAGACGCATCGGACATTCACATCGTTTCGCACGAGCCACCGACGCTTCGGCTTTACGGGCGATTGGTGCGGCTTGAAGAGGAGTTTGGCGAACTGAGCCCTCAAGACACCGAGCGGCTGTTTAGAGAGGTGGCGCCGACCAAGGCCATCCACGAGTTGGAGCGCGTGCGGACGGCGGACTTTGGGTACACGCACAAGAACGCTCGATTCCGAGTTGCCGCCTATTATCAGAAGGGCGCGGTAGCGATAAACTTCCGATTGATTCCTTATAAGCTTCGCAGTTTTGAGGACATCGGGCTGCCCGATCATCTTAAGCAGCTGCTCTGGCGACCGAGAGGTTTGGTACTGATCACCGGTCCGACAGGATCGGGCAAGACTACCACGCTAGCGACGATGACGGACTACATCAACACCAACCGCGATACGCACATCATCACCATCGAGGACCCAATCGAGTATTACCACGAGCCAAAGGCATCGGTTGTGAGCCAGCGCGAGGTGGGGACCGACGTGCCGACGTTCGACGAAGGCGTGGTGCGGGCGTTGCGAATGGACCCGGACGTGATATTGGTGGGCGAGATGCGCGACCTGAAGACGATCGAAGCCGCCATCCGCGCCGCAGAGACCGGACACTTGGTTTTCTCGACCGTCCACACCACGGGAGCGGCGCGAACGGTCGAACGCATTGTAGACGTTTTCCCTACGGAACAACAAGAGCAGATTCGCGTTCAGCTGAGCACGAACCTGGTCGCCATCATCTCGCAGCTTCTGCTGCCTCGGATCGACCGGCCGGGTCGAGTATCGGCTTATGAGATTATGATCAGCAACCCTGCTATCGGCCATATGATTCGAGACCGCAAGATTCACTCGATCGTCTCGGCCATTCAGACCGGTCAGCAGCTGGGCATGATGACTCTCGACCACCACCTCCAGTTTCTCTATCAGCACAAGATCATCTCGCGCGAGGAGATGTACCGCGTGGCGCAGGAACCGGAGGAGCTGGCCAACAAGTTGGGCGAGCCGATCGGCGATCTGAATCAGATTAAGGGCGTAAGCCTGGGCGTTTAAGGTTTGTCCGGCTCCAACAGTACGGCTTGATAGATCGGCACATCGCGCGATCTGACCTCGTATTGCTTGAGCGCTGTGTAGTTGGCGCCGCGCCATGCGATGGTTTGGCCTTCTTCGATGACCGGCGATGCTTTGAAGAAGAGCGCGAACAGCGGCCGAACGAGCAGATCCTGCTCTGGGAAGCTATAGAACATCCGGATTAGATCGGCCGGAGCGGGCTGGAACAGTCCCATGTGCTCGTTCGACTGATACTCGAACGCCTCGCCGTATCGAGCCAGCCAACGATCGAGCCATCGGACGGGCGTCATGATTGGTCGTCCTCGAGCACGAACACTCGCTCGTTCGATCTTGCTGTGAGCTTTTGTGCGGCGCGAAGGTAGGGGCGCAGCCTGCGCCAGCCTTGCGATTTGAGGCCGAACGGGTCGTTAAAATTCAGATCGCGACCGCCTAGGGGCTGAGTTCGCAGCCAGCCCAATTGGAAGGGCACGATGGCGCCTTCCTCGTAAAGCAGGCTGGCCAAAAATTCGCCGGAGACGATCTCCAAGGCGGCTAGATCGAGCGTCGCCACAAGGCCGGGCGTCGAATCGTTCAGGACGACCGGATCGATCGCGTACTCGATAACGGGCACCGTTTCGTCGATCAGCGCGTCGATTTCCGAATCGTAGGCCGTGCCGGATACTCTGGCCTTTCGCTTCACATCGTTTCTGGTTACCGTAATCAAGAGCGGATCTCCCGCGAGTTTCTCTTGGCGGCCGGCTTGACTTCCAACTTTGCAGTGAGCGTGGCCAGAGCAGCCTCCACTCCGTACAGAGCGCGCTTGAGTTCGAGCGTCGAATCTTCTGCGCGCTCCAAGGCTGCCTGCAGAAAGTCGATAAACCGTTCTGTGATCTCCTCTTGTCTTTCTTGCGCTTCTCGCGCATATCGGTCGATCCTGAGCGCTGCTTGGCGCGCCGCAACGAGCGACCATCCGACCAACAGGCTCGTGATGCCTGCGACTTCCGTCCAATCCATGCTTTTCTCCTTTTGATCGAGGGTTGGCCGCTCGAAATCGAGCGGCCGTTGTTTTAGTTGATGCCGGCGTAGGCGGTCTGCCACAGTCCGTATCCGCAACCGTAGCGGGATCGGGCGCCGAAGAGGTAGCGATCTCGCATGAAGGCGCTGTCGCTGTTGGCCGCGTCCAGGGCTAAGAACTCGATCGGCACGTCGCGCCGTTCTTGAACGATGATCGCGCGCATCTCTCGGCTGGTATCCAGTAGAAACCAGTAGTTCTGCGCCGATCCGATCAGGTAGGGCGCGACGATCAGGCGGAACTTGCCTTGCAGCACGTTCTTGTAGGGCGAGTATTGCGTTCCCGCGCCTTTGACGACGACCACTTCCGATTCGACCAATTCGCGCGCGGTCCATTGCAGCGCTGGACCGACTACCAGCGTATCGGGACGGATGCCCATGATGGCGCCTCGGTCGTCTTTGAACTGCATCATGGCCGAGGCGGCGTCCTGCAAGGCGCTGGCGGACAGGGCGGCCGAAGCGCGATTGGATTGCGTGCCGCTGTCGCCCTCGCTGTGGGTCGTGTCGAACAGTTGTTTGCCGTCGTAGCCGATACCGGCCGAGGTTGTGCCCGTTACCAGGGTTTCGATCACTGTCTGTTCGCGATGGCGAGCGGCCTCTCGGGCCAAATCTCGCGCTCGCATACGGATCATGCCGTATTGGTCGTCCTCTAGCGCCTTGCGGTCCACCGCGATGGTCGCCTCGAAGGTTTTGTCGCTGATCGAGTAGTTGGCGCTGCGCAAGCCAGCGGGCAGGCGCTCGTCGATGAACTCGCGCATGAGCGGCGCGCTGCCCAGCCAGCCGTACTTTTGCGTCGGCAGCGTGGTCTGTACGACCGTCGCGATCTGGCCGACCAGGCCTTCATCCGAGCGACGGCGATAAGCGTTCATAAAGTCGACGCGAAGCCCTGCTTCGAGCAGGGGCATCACGTCCGAGCGTACAATTGGCAATTCAGATCGCCTCCTTTATAGGGTGTAGTTGTCGATGCGGATGCGCACGACGCCGGTTGCGGGCAGCTCGACGACTGTGCCCACGTTGATGTTGTTCGTGCTGGTCTTGGCGACTTCGTTGTCGGTTACCGCCTTGACGACGACGCCGACATCCGCCTGGGTATAGGAGCCCGAGCGATTGAACACGAAAGTTCCGCGCTTCATGATTCGGCATCTGAGCGCGCCGTCCGCGCCGCCCGTGTTGTCGGCGGTCTCGTAGGCGACGCCCACAAACTTGTGGCCGGAGGTATCGGCAGCCGGCACCGCATATCCCGCGGAATCGATGCTGACCAGCGCGCCTTTCCAGATCTTGGCGTTCGCCTTAAGCGGATAGGCTATCAGCAAGCCGTCCTTTTCGTGCGTCTCGTGGGCTTGGGTCAATGCCGGCATGTCAGTCCTCCTTTTTCGGTCAGTTCGTTCAGCTCGATGTCGGGGAAATGCTCTTGCAGGAACTGGGCGGCCTCTGGATCGAGGCTTTGGGCGGTCTGCGCAGGCGCCAGTTCTCCAAAGAGCGGTCTTTTGGGCAACGCGTTGACGAATTGGACGAACGTCTCGGCGATGGACTGCTCGCCGTCGCTAAAGCGCAAGGTGGGCTCGGTCTGCAAGATGCGCAGCGCGAACGGGATTGCGCCTGGCGTAACGCGGCCTTCCGTGAGCCATGCTTGGACTTGGCGCTCGGCTTCGACTTGCCGAAGCTTGGTTTCGAGTTCGGCAGCCTTTTGCTGCCAGTCTGGGTTGTTCAGTTTTTTCACCTCCAATAGTTGCGCGCTAAAGCGGCGCAGGTTGAAAAGTCGAGCGTCCGCGATGCGGGGATTGCCCGTAATGGAGACCTCGACGATGCTGGAAAGGTCGGATGCGAGGCCGACGCTGAGCGACGCGATGCCCAATCGGTCGAGCAGGTCGTTGGCCTCTTGCATGAGGCGCAGGCTGCCGAAGAGTTCGGCTCCTTTGCGCCAGACTCGGTCGAGCCAGCCTAGTTTGAACGGCGACGGGGCGTGCTCCACATAGATGGGCGCCGGTTCGTCGAACGCATCGGCCAGGCGTTGAAGGTCGTTTTGATCGATGACGACCCCTTTGTCGGGATAGTCGCCCGCCTCTAAGAGCTTGGCTTCCCGATTGATCCAGTTTTCTTTGTCCACTTTTTCTCCTCGCAATGAGTTGGATGCGAGGAGAGGGTTGGTAAACCAGAGGATTGGCCGGGGTATGTGGGCGGCCTTGCCAGCGAGGACGCTGGCGGTACATCGACGGCCTGATTCGTTCGCTTTTGCCGGGCAGTTGAACTAGAGGTCGTGCAACCCGGCAGAAAGAAGAAGGAATCGCTTCGGTTTCTATCGAAATAGATAGATAGGCGGGCTTTCCGCCAACAACTGAACGGAGGATTCCAAGATGAGACGAGTCCTATTGCTTTCTCTCGCGACTGCCGGACTGATCGGAGCCGCCTTCGGCCAAGTGTTGTGGGATAACGGGCCGTTACGCACTGGAACCGGCAACGGTTTCAACGGCGCGGACACCAGCGTTCTCGAAGCCTGTACTAACTTGTTTGGTTCCAACAACAACATCAATGCGCCGATCGCCAATCGACCGGCCGGCGAGCCGATGTATCGAATCGCCGACGACTTTACCTTGACCCGCTGCTCGGATCTGTCCGAATTAGAGTGGTTCACATACCAGACTGGTTCGACGACGGTCAGCACGATCACCGGGATCTTTGTTCAGATTTGGGACGGCCGTCCGGGCGACACGGGATCGAACGTGGTAGCGGGCGATCTGACGACTAATCTGATGACTGCTACCAACTGGACGGGCATGTACCGAGTTACGGGAACGGCACTGACTGGCAACACTCGGCCGATCATGCGCGTGCTTGCGAATCTGGCGGGAATTCAGTTAGAAGCCGGTACTTACTGGATCGAAGTGGGCGTTACGGGCACCCTCGCGTCCGGTCCTTGGGTTCCGCCGGTTACGCCCTCTCGTGCGACAGACAACGCTCGACACTTCATCTTCACCGCGCCCGGCGGCACCACGCTCGACTGGAACAACAGGCGATGGGCCAACCTAGGGGAAGGCACGTCGACCTGTGCCAACCTGTTGGATGCTCCGTTCATTCTGAGGGGCACGGCGATGGCTGGCGACGTTAATGGCGATTGCTGCGTGGACGATACCGATCTGGCTATCGTGCTCGAGGCGTTCGGCGATACCGGCGCAGGTCTGCCTGCAGACTTGAACGACGACGGAGTCGTCGATGACATCGACCTGGCCATTGTGCTGGAAGAGTTCGGCAACGGCTGTTAGTCGATCGTCGTTCGATGAGTCTATCGGGGGCGGCTTCGGCCGCCCCTTTCTACATCCGCATCTGGGATACCGGGTACCATATCTGCGTTGTTACTTTAACTCGCGAGGAAAGCAATGGAAGGCAAAATTCCCCTTTTAGATATGACCCCAGAGATCGAATCGATCTGGACGCCGCTGATGGCCGCCATCGAGGGCGCCGTGCGGGGCGGTCGGTTTATCATGGGTCCCAACGTCAAGGCATTTGAAGAAGAGATCGCCGCCTATTTGGGCGTCAAGCATGCGGTCGGCTGTAACTCCGGCACGGACGCACTGGTACTGGCCATGCGCGCGCTGAACCTGGGGCCGGGGGATGAGGTTATCACCACGCCGTTCACCTTTTTTGCCACGGCGGAGTGCGTCAGCCATGTCGGCGCAACGCCGGTGTTCGTCGATATCGATCCGGTCTCGTTCAACATCGATCCGAGCCTGATAGAGGCCAAGATTACCCCGCGCACCAAGGCGATCATCCCTGTGCATCTTTATGGCCACTCGTGCGATATGGACGCGATCATGGCGATTGCCGAGCAGCACGGTTTGAAGGTGATCGAGGACGTGGCGCAGGCGTTTGGCGCTCGCTACAGTGGTCGAAAGGTTGCGGCTATCGGCCATGCGGGGGCGTTGTCGTTCTTCCCTTCTAAGAACTTGGGCGCGTTTGGCGACGGCGGGATGCTGGTAACGAACGACGACGAGATCGCGGCGGCTGCGCGCATGTTGAGAGTGCACGGCGCCAAAAAGAAATATTTTAACGAGACGGTGGGCTACAACTCGCGATTGGACGAACTTCAGGCGGCGATCTTGAGGGTGAAGCTGCCTCATTTGGACGAGTGGAACGCCGGTCGGCGCCGCGCCGCAGAGATTTACAACGAACTCCTAAGAGATGTTGACGGCATCGTAACCCCAGAATCGGCGGTCTACACCGACCACGTTTTCCATCAATATACGGTTCGGATTGCGAACGGTCGTCGCGACGAGGTGCAACAGCGATTGAAAGAGGCGGGCATCGACACGATGGTCTATTATCCGGTCTGCCTGCATCGGTTGCCGCTTTACGAATCGATGGGCGTTTCGTTGCCGTTGGCCGAGCGGGCCAGCGCCGAGGCGCTTAGTTTGCCGATTTGGCCTACTATCGAGCGCGGCATTCAGGAGCGCGTCGTCGAGGCGCTGAAGAGCGCATTGGGCGCAGAACTGGCCATGGCCTAAGAGCATGAACTTCGACTATGCGATCGTTGGCGGCGGCATCGTCGGCTTGTCCGTTGCACGGGAGCTGACCCATCGCGCGCCGAAGGCCAAGATCGCCCTATTCGAAAAAGAGCCGGAGATCGGGCTTCATGCCAGCGGTCGAAACAGCGGGGTTCTGCACTCCGGCATCTACTATTCGCCGGGATCGCTGAAGGCGCGTTTTTGCGCAGAGGGGGCTCGGGTCTGGAAAGGGTATTGCCGAGAGCGCGGACTGCCGTTGAAGGAGACCGGGAAGATCGTTCTACCGGTTTCGGCAGACCAGGATACGGCATTGGACTTGCTTTTTGAGCGCGGCAGGGCCAACGGCGCCGAGCCGGAGTTGATCGATGGGAAGTCTTTGGCAGATATGGAGCCGGAAGCACGGACTGCGACCGGTCGGGCGCTTTGGGTTCGGCAAACGGCGGTTATCGATTCTAGGGAGATTCTACGATCTTTGCGCGACGATTTATCAGATGTTGAGTTCATCCATGGCCAGACGAAACTTGAGAATCGCGCTGTCGTCGTCCAAGGCCAGCGGTATGAGTTTGGCGAGTTGATCAACTGTGCGGGATTGTGGGCCGACAAGGTCGCTCAAGCGTATGGCGCGGGAGACGGCTACACGATGCTGCCGATTCGCGGTCGCTATTTCAAGCACGTTGGCGATTTGGCATTGCGGCATCAGATCTATCCCGTGCCCGATCTCAACGTGCCGTTTTTGGGCGTTCACTTTACGCTGGGCATCGATGACGCGGTTTACCTGGGGCCGAGCGCCCTGCCTGCGCTGGGTCGAGAGCACTATCGCGGCTTATCGGGTGCGACGCTCAGATCGGCGGGATCCAACATTGCCCGGATTGCACGGCTGTTTATGGCAAATCGGAACGGCTTTCGAACATATTTTTGGCGGGAGAGTCGCCGAGCGATTAGGAGCCAGTTTGCTAGGGAGGCGCGGCAAATGGTTCCTCGACTTCGCACTGGCGATCTACAAGCCTGCGAAAAGGTCGGTATTCGAGCGCAGTTAGTCGATTTGAAGACCCAATCGCTGGCTATGGATTTTGTGATCGAAAGAGGCGAGCGGTCGTTGCACGTGTTGAACGCCGTTTCGCCCGGGTTCACTTGCGCGCCCAGTTTTGCACGGCACATCGTCGATCGACTACTTGAATCGAAGGAGAAGGCATGGACATACGCGGAAAGCGCTTCTTAGCCATCGGGGGCGCAGGGCTGATCGGCTCGCACACAGTCGACCGGTTGCTGAAGGAGGACGTGAAGGAGGTCGTTGTCTACGACAACTTTGCGAGAGGGAGTTTAGAGAATCTATCGGGCGCGTTGCGCGATCCTCGCTGCAAGATATTTGAGGCGGGGGGCGACTTGCTCCACGCCGACATTCTAAACGCGGCGTGCCAAGGAATGGACGGCGTATTTCACTTTGCCGCGCTTTGGCTGCTGCAGTGCTGGGAGTATCCTCGCGCAGCGTTCGACGTGAATATCCGAGGCACGTTCAATGTGTTGGAAGCCTGCATCGATTCGGGCGTCAAGAGGCTGGTCTACTCCTCTTCGGCGTCGGTCTATGGCGATGCGGTCGAAGAGCCGATGAGCGAGGATCATCCCTACAATAACACCAATTTTTATGGCGCGACCAAGGTCGCAGGCGAGCAGATGTGCCGAGCGCTCTATCATCGATACAAAGGTACGGCGAAGGCGTTCGACTATGCGGGGCTGCGCTACATGAACGTGTATGGCCCGCGCCAGGATTACCACGGCGCTTATGTCTCCGTCATTATGAAGATGCTGGACCGGCTGGATAAGGGTCAACCTCCGGTGGTGTTCGGGGACGGTTCGCAGGCCTACGATTTTATCTATGTGGAGGATTGTGCGGCGGCCAACGTCTGCGCGATGAAGGCCGATGCGACCGACCGATTTTACAACGTCGGCATGGGCGTCAAGACCACGATCAAAGAGCTAGCGCAACTGCTTTTGAGGCTGACCGACTCGAGCCTTGAGATACAGTACGAACCGGCTGGTCAGACTTTTGTGAAGAACCGCATAGGGAGCACTCTTCGTGCGGAGGCGGAGATCGGATTCAAGGCGCAGACGCCGCTGACAGAAGGTTTGATGCGTTTGATCCAATGGCGCAATTCGCACATCGAGGAAGTCGAAGCGAGACGCCGAAAGGCAGGTCTGTCGGATGGTTAAGGAAGCGGTCGCGCTGGAGCTTTTGCTGGTCTGTCCCGTCTGCCAGGGCCAACTGCATCGCAAGAACGACGAGAGCGTTTGCGAGAACTGCGGGCGCGAGTATCGTTGGCACGACGGCATTCTGGACGCGACGCCCGCGCCTCCGCCCGACCAGGATGTGGCCGAAAAGTGGGGGTTATGGGAGCAGTTGCAGGCGAATGGCGAAGTGAGCTACACCGAAGCGCCCGATCTGAATCTCTCGATCGGCAAGCGAGAGGACGCGAAGTTTTTTGGAGATTTTGCCGATCTCAGCGGATTGACCCTGGACATCGGCTGCGGACCGCAAGAGCTGCCTTCCTACGGCGCTGGCGTTAAAGGCAGTTTGGTCGGGATCGATCCGCTTATGGGCCGACAGCCAAGAGATTTTGCGTTTGTGAAGGGGATCGGAGAGTATCTTCCCTTTGCCGACAATACGTTCGATCGAGCGCTGTTCGCCACTTCGCTCGATCATATGCTGAGCCCGGTTCGCGCACTGAAGGAGGCGGCAAGGGTGGTCAAGCCGGGCGGCGGAGTCGCCGTTTGGTACGGCGAGGTTCATGATCATCAGGACGAACCTAAAGGCTCCTACTTTACAAAGGCGGCGGCCATGCTCAAGCGCGGAGATATTGCTGGGCTTGCAAAGGCCGTTGCGGCAAAAACCGGATTGTCTCGCAACCGAAGGGCGTATATGGAGCGGCTGCAGCAGCCAGAGGGCGCGGTAGACATTTATCACTTCTTTCACGTAGAAGACGAAGCGCTGAGGGAGTGGATCGCTCAAGTTGGGCTGACCGTTGCCCGAGAAGGCGGTCTCGGCGCAAACCGATTTGTGTACGCCGTGAAAGGATAATGTGCGGAATCGTCGCCGTCGCTAACTTAGATCGAACGGCCGCATCGCCCGCTACTCTGAGAGGCATGACGGAGGCGGTCAAGCATCGGGGTCCGGACGGCGAAGGCGAATATCTCAACGGCTTTGTCGCATTGGGCCATCGCAGGCTGGCCATTATCGACCTCTCGCCAGCCGGACACCAGCCCATCTCGAACGAAAGCGGCGACGTTATCCTGACCTACAACGGCGAGCTGTTCAACTTTCAGACTTTGCGCGTCGAGTTAGAAGCAAAAGGCCATCGATTTCACTCGAAGACCGATTCCGAGGTCGTCGCTCACGCCTACGAAGAGTGGGGGCCGGATTGCGTTTTGCGATTCAACGGCCAGTTTGCTTTTGTGATATTGGACAAGGCTAATCGAAAGTTGTTCGCAGCGCGAGATCGGTTTGGGGTCAAGCCGCTTTACTATGGACAGTTCGGCGATTCGCTGATCTTTGCCAGCGAGATCAAGTCGATCTTGCAGCATCCTGACGCCAAGGCTCGGATTTGCTTTCCAGCGCTGGCGCAGTATCTCACTTTTCAGAACACCTTTGGCGATCTGACGCTTTTCGAGGGCATTCGATTGATGCCGCCCGCCAGCCGAACATTGATCGATCTGGATCGGCCGGGAGACCTGCGAATCGAGACCTACTGGGACTACGACTTTAGCCAGGCCGAGATCAAGGCGAGCGAAGAGGAGGCCGCGGACGAACTGTATCGGCTGTTCGTACAGGCCGTCTCAAGGCAATTAGTGAGCGATGCGCCGATCGGCTCCTACTTGAGCGGCGGGATGGATTCGGGTTCGATCACCGCGATCGCGGCGCGCAGCCTGCCGCGTTTGGCTACGTTCACTTGCGGATTTGATTTGAGCTCGGCTACGGGGATGGAACTCAGCTTTGACGAGCGTCCCGTTGCAGAGGCAATGGCAAACTGGCTGAAGACCGAACACTACGAAGTGGTGCTCCATGCGGGCGACATGGAGCACGTTTTGCCCGATCTGATCTGGTATCAAGAAGACTTACGCGTCGGCCAGTGCTATCCCAATTACTATGTGGCGCGCTTGGCGTCCAAGTTTGTAAAGGTTGTGCTGGCGGGCACGGGAGGCGATGAACTTTTCGGCGGATACCCGTGGCGATATTATCGAAGCGCCGGCTGCGCCAATCGTGACGAGTTTTACTCGCGATACTACGATTTTTGGCAGCGACTGGTACCGGACGATCATCGAACTTCGCTCTTTAACGAAGCAACCCTTAGAGACATTGGCAGCGCGCAGCCTTTTGACGCCTTTCGAAGCGTCTTTGATGGCTACAAGGGCGAACTGATCTGTCCTGAAGACTTTATCAACGCCTCACTCTACTTTGAACTCAAGACCTTTTTGCCAGGTCTGTTGGTGGTCGAGGATAAGCTGAGCATGGCGCATTCGCTGGAAACGCGAGTGCCGTTTTTGGACAACGATTTGGTCGATTTCGCTCTGCGCGTGCCGGTGCGATATAAACTGAGCAACCTGGATCAGGCGATCCAGATGGACGAAAACGTGCCTTGGAAACGACGGGCGACCGCCGACGGCAAGGCCGTTTTGCGCTCCGCCATGAGCCGTATTATCCCGAAGGAAGTTACCGAACGCAATAAGCAAGGCTTCAGCGCCCCCGATGCCAGTTGGTTTAGGGGCGAGAGCATCGACTATATCAACCGCCTGCTTCGGTCGCCGCGAGCAAGAATCTATGACCTGCTGCAGCCTGCTTATGTTGAATCCGCTCTCGATCAGCACACCAGCGGACAGGCCAACCGAAGGCTCTTCATTTGGTCGTTGCTGAGCCTGGAGCATTGGTTGAGGAGGTTTGTGCCATGAGCGAGCGCGAGAGCGCGCTGATAACGGGGGCGACTGGTCTCATCGGATCGCATCTGACGCGCCGATTGGCCAAGAAGATGAACGTCTTTGCCACCGCCCGGCGCCCTGAAGCTCCCGAATTGGTCCATGCCGGGGCGACTTACATACCGCTCGATATGTCGAAGGAATGGTCCCAGCGCGCCCTTCCTGACGGCGTAAGCACGGTGATCCATTTGGCCCAATCGGAGCATTTTCGGGACTTTCCCAAGAATGTCGGGCATGTGCTGCAGGTCAACACTCACAGCACGGTCAAACTGTTGGATTATGCGCGACGCATGGGGGCGCGGACATTTATCCTGGCCTCCACGGGCGGCGTTTATGGCTGGGGCGACCGGCCTTTGACCGAAACGCAGCCCATGAGCGAGTATATGGGTTTTTATGCGGCATCCAAATATGCCGCGGAGACGCTTGCCGACGCCTATCGAGGATACTTTCACGTCATTACGCTTCGTTTCTTTTTCGTCTACGGCGTCGGACAGGCCAAACATATGCTGATTCCGCGGCTGATCGCCAATATTCGCGAGAACAAGACGGTTACCTTGGCGGGCGAGAACGGCATTCGCATCAACCCTATTCATGTCGAAGATTCGGTCGATGCGATCGTGGGGGCGATGCGCTTGGAGCAGAGCGCAAAGATCAACATCGGTGGCCCTGAGGCGCTGAACTTGAGGCAGATCGCCAACGCGATCGGTCAGGCGGTCGGCAAACCTCCGGCATTTGACGTCCATAAAGAGGCCGAGCAGCGGCACCTTGTCGGGGACATTCGGCGGATGATCGAACTGCTTTCCGCGCCCAAGACCAAGTTTCGAGACGGCATTTTGCAGGTCGTTCAGGAAGAGTGGTCTGCCCAGTGAAGCGACGAGCCAGGGTATTTCTGGGTTTAACGGAAATCGCTGGCTATTATGCCGGGTTGCGCCGGGGTTTTGAAGCGCTCGGCTGCCCGGTCTCTTTCGTCAACCTCTCCATCCACCCTTTTCAATATGGCGGTGAGACGGAAAACTGGATCATCCGCGCTACCATACGATCGAGGGCGAGACGCCTGCACAGCGGCCGGTTGCTCAAACCTGTCTGGTTCGCGCTGGAGTCGATCTCGATGCTCGGGCTCTTTTGTTGGGCGGCGGCCCAGCACGATCTTTTTGTCTTTGGTTTCAATTCGACATTCTTTCGATTCTACGAACTTCCTATCTTGCGATTGTTAGGAAAGAAGATCATCTATCAATATCACGGCAGCGATTCTCGTCCTCCCTACTTGGATCGAAAGGCGATCAACGATTTAGGAGGCGCATCGAGCGAGCCGTTTATGCGCGAAGTCAAACGCCGCAAGCGATTTGTCTCGCGAGCAGAGCGATACGCGACGGCGACGGTCAACATTCAACCGCAAGGGCACTTTCACGAGAAGCCGTTTTATCAATGGATGCGCGTCGGATTGCCCTCTCGGCCTTCTCGGACGCCCGACCAAATTAAGTACGATCCGAGCGCAAACAGCAAGGTCGTCATTCTCCACTCGCCCTCGAACCCGGAGGCCAAAGGCACCGACCGAATCCGCAAATCGATCGAAGAACTCATCGATTCGGGACTGCCGATCGAGTACGTCGAGATCACCGGCAAGCCGAACAGCGAAGTTCAGGCCGCGCTTGAACAGTGCGATCTGGTCGTCGATCAGATGTTTGCAGATTATGGGATGCCAGGGCTTGCGACCGAGGCCTCCTGGTTCGGCAGGCCAACGGTGATCGCCGGATATGCGGCCGAGTTTTGGCCAAGGGAATTGCCCGGAGACGCATTGCCGCCGACCTACTATTGCCTGCCGGGCGATTTTTCCGACGCCGTTCGACGCTTGGTTGGCGATGGCGAGCTACGCAAGCAACTCGGAGCCAAGGCGCGCTGCTTTGTCGAGACGCAATGGGCGCCTGAGCGCGTCGCCGAGCGCTACCTTATGATCGCATACGGAGACGCGCCGGAAGAGTGGCTGGTCAATCCGTGCGACATCCGTTACGTGCACGGCTGCGGGCTGATCGAGAAGGATGTCCGGGCAACGGTGAGGGAATTGATCGAAGCGCACGGCGTCGAAGCATTGATGCTGAGCGACAAGCCCGCCTTGGAGCGTCGTTTTGTCGAATTTGCGGCAGAGGGCAAGTCGTAATGGTCCGGCAGTGGCTGAAAGATAGCGTCATCTACGGCGCGACGACCATCGTTACGCGCGGCGTGGCCGTGGTGATGCTGCCCTTCTACACTCGGCTGTTGACCCGCGGCGAGTATGGCGCCATTGACATTCTGACGGTGGTCGGTTCCATTCTGAACATCTTGTTGACTATGGAGATTGCCCAGGGCGTGGCGAGGCGCTTTACCGATGCCGAAACGGACGAAGAGAAGCAAGCCTATGCATCGACCGCTTGGTGGTTCGGCGTGGCGCTCTACAGCCTCTTCGTCATTATAGGGATTCTCTTTGCAAATCCTATCGCCTCTCTGGTTTTGAACTCTGCGGAACAGGCCGGGCTGTTCCGCATCGCTTGCTGGGCGATCGCGCTGAATGGTTTGTTCTATCTGGCTCAAAATCAGCTTCGTTGGCAATTGATGCCCTCGGCTTTTGCTTCAGCGAGTCTCGTCTATACCGTGCTCGCCGCTGTCGTCAGTCTTGCGCTGATGGCCGGTTTCGACATGGGGATCCGCGGCTTCTTCTTTGGTCAGATGGTTGCAGCGGTCGTTGCAACGACTCTGTCGATCGCCTTTGCCCGAGCCTATATCGGGCCGCGATTCGATGGGGCGTTTCTTAAGCGGATGCTTGCTTTTTCCGCTCCATTGGCGCCTGCCTCTATAGCGGCGCTTGCCATTGGTTTTGTGGATCGTTTCTTGATCTTGAAGCTGATGGGGGTCGAGGCTAACGGTCTTTACAGCGCCGCATTTCGGATCGGATCGCTCGTGCTGTTGGCGGTCGCGGGCGCTCAGTCTGCCGTAACGCCTCTCATCTGGAGTCGATACCGCGATCCGGACGCGCCGGCGCGTATAGAGCCGATCTTGCGCGCATATGCTTTTGGAGCGCTCTCCCTTTTGCTCGGGCTGGCGCTTTTCGCTCAGCCGATCGCGCTGTTGCTGACCGGTCCGGACTTTCAGGCCTGCTATCCCTATGCTCTGCCCTTGGCGGCCAGTCTCACCATCATCAGCCTAACTCCCTTTGCGCCCGGGCTGCACCTGACGAATAAGACTCACCTTTTTGCACTGATCAACATCGCGGGCGCCGGGTTGAGCGCGCTGCTGTGCTACTTTCTGATCGGTCGTTTTGGTCTTACGGGCGCGGCCATGGGGACATTGATCGCATCGACGGTCTCTGTTTCGTCTCTATTCGTCATCAGCCAGCGATACTATCCGATCCCCTATCGGTGGGGTACACTTTGCGCCGCGCTTGCCGTTGCGACCGTCTTTGGACTTGTAGGGCGTTATTTCGAAACGCTCATCCTTGATGGTTGGGTTTTGCTCGCTATCCGAACGCTCGTTCTTCTATTCTCCGTGCTGGTTTTGGCCCGGCTGCTTGTCGGCGAGATCAGGGCGGGCGTAACGCGAATCATCGCCGGGAGGGCGGGATAAGATGTGCGGCATTGCTGGGATCGTCCAGGAAGGCTTCGATGCAGTTCAACTAAGACGACTGTCTTGCGCTCTAGACCACCGAGGGCCGGACGACCACGGCTACCTGATTTGGGACGGCCGATCCGAGCCGCAACTGATGCAGACGCCGAGCGGCAGGGGTCATATCGGCCTTGCGCACCGCCGGCTTTCGATTCTCGACCTTTCTGAGAATGGCCGCCAGCCAATGTTCGATGCGACCGGTCGATACGCCATTGTCTACAACGGCGAGGTGTACAACTACTTGGAACTGTCGGAGGAGCTTAAAAGCCATTGCTTCCGCAGCCGTACCGACACCGAAGTCATGCTGGCCGCCTGGTCCGAATATGGCGCCGAAGCGCTCAATCGCTTTACAGGGATGTTTGCATTCGCACTGATCGACTTTCAGGAGCGCAAACTCCATTTGGCGCGCGATCCCTTTGGCATCAAACCGCTCTACTATGCTCAGTGCGACGGGCGCTTTGCCTTCGCGTCGGAGATCGCCTCTTTGCTCGAGTTAGAGTGGGTCAGTCGCCGAGCCAACCTGGACCGAGCAGGACGTTACTTAGCATCAGGCGTTACGGATTATGGCGATCAGACGTTCTTTCAGGACGTTTGCCAGCTTCCAGCAGGCGCGATGCTAACACTGGATATCGATTCGGCCAAGATTGTCGCGCTCGATCGATATTTTCGCCTTGAGGACAAGGTGGATGCCTCGCTATCGATGGAGGAAGCCGCGGACCGCCTTCGCAAAGCGTTCTTGCAAAGCGTAAAGCTCCATCTTCGCAGCGATGTGCCGATCGGCGCCTGCCTTTCGGGCGGGATCGATTCGTCCTCCATCGTGATGGCCATGCGCTACCTGGAAGGCAAGGACTTGAAGATTCACTCCTTCAGTTTCGTGCCGGTGTCAGACGCCATTAGCGAACTCAAGTGGATCAACGTAGTGGGCGAGGCGGCCGAACTGCAGGGACATCTGGTGCGCCCCAGCGCAGACGAACTTGCCTCAGATTTGCCTGCGCTGGTTCGAGCCCAGCAGGAGCCGTTTAGCAGCACGTCGGTCTATGCGCAGTACCGCGTGTTCAAAGCGGCCCAAGAAGCCGGCATCAAAGTAATGATCGACGGGCAAGGCGCGGACGAACTATTTGCCGGATATCTGAACTATGTTCGGCCGGCGGTCGCTGAACGCGCAAGGGCCTTTCGATTCCGATCTGCTTTCAATTTGATCAATTCGGCAGCGCGCATTAACCCCAATCAAAGCCGAACCTTGCTCGGGCTTGCGTCGCTTCTTATCGCCCTGCCCGATTGGATGAAGCGCCCCCTCCTTCGTCGCCTTGAGAAGTCGAAGACACCTCCTTGGCTCAGCGCGCAGGACGCCTCGCTCTATCAGCATCAAACTTTTCGAGCCTACTTAAAGAGCGACGTTACCACAACCAGCCTGCCTATGCTCCTTCGTTTTGAGGATCGAAACTCGATGGCCTTCTCGATCGAAAGCCGAGTGCCGTTCGTTACGCCCGCGCTTGCCCAGATCGCGTTTTCTCTTCGAAGCGAACTGCTTCTGAGCGATTCGGCTGTAACCAAAGCCGTCTTGCGCGAGGCGATGCGCCCCATAGTGCCCGACCCTATCTTGGATCGACGCGACAAGATCGGCTTTGCCACCGACGAAGGCCAGTGGATGCGATCTTTGGAACCGACGATTCGAGAAGCCATCGAGCGCGGCGCTTTCGGCGGTCTGCCCTTTATCGATTCGCGCAAGCTTGCTGCCGAATACGATCTGGTCTTTGCAGGCAAAACGCCGTTGCAGTCGGCTCATTGGAGGGCGCTGAACCTGGCGCTATGGTCGGAGATTTTCGATATCCAGTATTCTTAAGGGCATGAAGATCGCGACGGTGGTCGGCGCGCGGCCCCAGTTTGTCAAAGCGGCAGTCGTCTCTCGCGCCCTGGAGGGTCGTTGCGACGAGTCCATCATCCACACCGGCCAGCACTATGACCCCGAGATGAGCGAGCGATTCTTCGAGGAGCTCCGCATCCCGGCGCCGGCCATCAACCTCTCGATCGGGTCTGGTCCGCACGGCGCGCAGACCGGCCGCATGTTGGAAGGGCTGGAGCGCGTTTTACAGGAGTTAGAGCCGGACTGGACGCTGGTCTATGGAGACACCAACTCGACCTTGGCCGGAGCGCTGGCGTCGGTCAAGCTGGGCATCCCGGTGGCGCATGTGGAGGCCGGTCTGCGATCGTACAATCGCAAAATGCCCGAAGAGATCAACCGAGCGCTGACCGACCATGCCTCGTCGCTGTTGTTTGCGCCTACCGAAAATGCCAGGAGAACGCTTTTGGGAGAAGGCCTGTCAGACGAGCGGATCCGACTAGTTGGCGATGTTATGTATGACGCCGCTCTGGATGCGGCGGACCGAGCGGGCGACGAACCGCTTCGCAAGTACGAACTTATTGCCGGCGAATACATCGTAGCGACGATTCATAGGGCCGAGAACACGGACGACCCGGATCGCCTTTCGGCCATTTTTCAAGGCCTGGCGCGGGCGGAGTTGCCTGTGCTGTGCCCGCTTCATCCTCGGACCAAGAGCGCGCTGGGATCGTTCGAGGCTCCGAATCTCCGCTTGATCAATCCGGTCGGCTACTTTGAGATGGCCTCGCTGATTCGCCATGCGCGGTTGGTCGTTACCGATTCGGGCGGTCTTCAGAAGGAAGCTTACTTTCATCGAACGCCTTGTCTGACTCTGCGCAGCGAGACGGAATGGGTCGAACTGGTCGAGATGGGTTGGAACCGCGTGCACGATCCCATCTCGCCCGAGCTGGCAGCCGAGGCGATTCGGGACGCGATCAACGCCGATCTGCCCAAGGACGCGCCCAATCCTTATGGCGACGGTCAAGCGGGGCGCAAGATCGCTGAAATCCTGACAACGATGGAGCCGCGTCTGTGAGAATCGCCTATCTGCTCCACTGGATGGGCGGATCGGAAAGCGGCGTTTTTAGAAAAGTGGACGCGCAAGCGCGAGCGTGGCAAGCGGCCGGTTGCGATGCGAGTCTCTTTCTGTTGCGAGCGCAGGGCAGCCCTTTGCCATCGACCGAGCTACCTCTTCGTTCGGTCGAGTACGACGGATTTCGCGGTCGCTTTGCCGCCGTAGCGTCTCTGGTCGAACAGATCAACGACTGGTCGCCGGACATCGTCTATCTGCGCCAAGACCTGTACTATCCTGCGCTTTCTGGGTTGCGATCGCCGATCGTGATCGAGGTCAATTCGCACGACTTGAAGGAGTACGCCGCCGGACCGCGCGGACGCTATTTTTATCACCGTCTTACTCGAGGCCGATTGTTCGGGCTGGCGTCGGGCATCGTCTATGTGGCTCACGGCTTGGCCCTGGATCGGGATTTTCGCGCTCTGTGCCGTCCGGGCATCGTCATCCCGAACGGCATCGACCTGAACCGTTATGAGTCATTGCCATTGCCTTCGAACGCTCGTCCGCGATTGGCGTTTATGGGCACGCCCGGCCAGCGCTGGCACGGGGCCGACAAGATTGCAAGGTTGGCCGCCGAGACGCCAGACTGGGATTACATTTTAATCGGTCCTAACGCCGACGAGGCTCCGGCCTCGCCGCCCAACGTCAAAGCCTTGGGCTATTTGAAAGAACAGGATTATCGACAGGCGCTGGGCGAGTGCAATGCCGCGATCGGCTCGCTGGCGATGGATCGGGCGGGCGTTGCAGAAGGTTCGCCGTTAAAAGTCCGCGAGTACCTGGCATTGGGACTGCCGACGCTGATCGCCTATCGGGACAGCGACTTTTTGGGCGGGGCGGAGTTCCTCTTAGAATTGCCTTTAGGTTCCGAGCCGATCGATCACCTACCCAAGATTCGAAGATTTGTAGAGGATTGGCAAGGCCGAAGGGTCGAGCGATGCCAGATTCAACATCTTGATTGGGCGGAAAAGGAGGAACGACGTCTTGCCTTCTTCCGATCGCTCTCATCGCCGAAGAAGATTCTGTTCGTTTCGACCGGACTGGACGTAGGGGGCGCGGAGACGCAATTGTTCAGCCTGGCCACAGGGCTCAAGCAGCGGGGATGGTCGCCTTGGGTCGTCTCATTGCTGCCTCCTGGCCCCATTGGCTCAAAACTCTTGCGCGAAGATGTGCCGGTCGCCTCGTTGGAGATGCGACGGCGGTTGCCCGACCCTCGCGCCATTGCGCGCCTTGCTCGTTGCGTCCGATCCTGGCGGCCTAATATCGCCCATTCTCATCAAATTCATGCCAATCTGCTGTCCCGCATCGCTCGTGTCTTTGCTCGACAGGGTCGATTGGTCTGTACGGCTCACAGCATGAACGAAGGCGGTCGCCTGCGAATGGCGGCCTATCGATTGACCGAGCGGCTATGCGACGTTACGACCATCATCAGCCAGGCCGCCGCCGCCGCCATGATCGACAAAGGCGGAGCGAGCGCGGGCAAGCTCCGAGTCATCCCGAACGGCGTCGATACCGAGCGATTTGGACCAATCGATAGGCCACCGAACGACGATTTCGTATGGGTCGCCTTATGTCGGTTAGATGCTGCAAAGGACATTCCAACCATGCTCAAAGCCGCACGCATCGCCCTCTCTGATAAGGGGCGGCTTCTGATCGCTGGGGATGGGCCGCTAAAGGCAGAGCTCGTAACCATGGCCATAGGGATGGGCGCAAAGGTACAATTCGTCGGTACGGTGTCCGACAGCGCAAATTTTTTGCAAGCGGCGGACGGGTTCTTGATGTCGTCTGCTTGGGAAGGGTTGCCAATGTCGCTGTTAGAAGCGGCGGCAACCGGCCTGCCTATCGCATCGACCAGCGTTGGCGGCATTCCCGAGGTTGTGGAAGACGGCTTGTCGGGATTGCTCTGTTCGGCTGGCGATGCGGAAGCTTTGGCGGCAAACATGACAAGGGTGATGGCGATGGCGCCAACCGAGCGCGAGGCCATGGGCAAAGCCGCCCGCAAACGGGTCATCGAAAAGTTCTCGCTGTGCGCCGTGCTTGATCAATGGGAAGCCCTATTCGACGAAATCGGCTCATAATCGGCGGCCTGTTGGTCGGGTGCGCAGCCTTTGCGCTGGCCACCTGGCTCGAAAGCGGCCTGGCGGTCGTTTTACTGCTAACGCCCTGGCTCTCTTTATTCTTTGTGCCTCAGCAACATTGGCGTCTGGTTAGCGTTCTGCTGTTTGTCAAGTTGGCGATGGTTGGAGTCGTAACGGTGCTCACCAATGCGGTCTGGGGTTCTCCACTGATCCCTGTCAATCCCGATCAGGCCTTCTACTTGAGCACGGCCGAGCGCATTCGATCCGACTTATCTCAAGGCATCGAGCCGGATTACCAGTCGATCATCATGTTGCACAACCGACTTTACAACATCCTCATCGGCTGGCTCGCATACTTTAATGGATCGTCCGATCCGTTCATGTTTCGCTTGTTAAACATGAACATAACGGTGATTACCGCGCTTGGGATATTTTGGCTGGCGCGGCGAGTCTATCCCTCGAACGAGCTTGCTCATACTGTCGCGCTCATCGGCGGCCTGCTCCTTCCATCGGCCAACGTCTATGCGATGTTCGTCCTGCGCGATGTGATGATCGCAATGTCCGTCGTGCTTTTTAGCCTGGCATTGGTTCGTAAGGACCTCTTGCTCGGCGGCATTGTGATGTTCGTCAGTTATCACCTTCGCTTTCAATTGCCTTTTGTAATGGCGGGCACAGCGATCGTCTATCTATGGGTCAGCCTCTTCTATCAAAAGAAGCAGCCTAGTCGCGCTATCGTCTTGGCCTCGTTTGCTGGTTTTGCAGCGATCGGATTTGTTGCGGCAAAGGCGGTGCTGCCGCAGGTTGCCTATGTCGATGCAGCGCTTTCGCTCGACAATGTCGGCGCCTTTCTTGTACGCATGATCCCGTCTGTGCTGGGTTTGGACTTCTTTTTTGCAGACACTTCTCGAAGCGAGGTCAGCGCGAGTTTTGCCACCGCGATGAGTTGGCCGATGGCGCTGGCCACCCGCATTGTGATGCCCGATAGCTTCATCGTCCCGCTGCTCTTTGTCTGGCACACGGTGGCCAACAAGCGCGGGATGGCTAATCGAACCGCGTTCCTGCTGGCTTGGTCGCTCTGGTTCTTCATCGGCATTTATGCCTTTGGCTATTGGATCGAGTATCAAGCACAATTCCTGCGATTGGTGCTGCCGTTCTATCCGCCGATGCTCGCGCTGGTTTCGCCCTATATCGCCGCTTTTATCGAGCAACGACAGAAACGAGACGAGCCGGCGCCCGCTCCAAAACCTGCTTTTGGCCTGGCCGTAACCGAAGTCCGCAACCGTGAGGCGTTGCGCTAATGCCCGTTCGAACGCTTCACGCGATAGGCGATTCGAAGTTTGGCGGCGGATCGGTAATCATCTTACGACTAATGGAACTTGGCCTTCAGATGGGACATCAGGTCGAAGTTTTGGCAACGGACGACCGATTCTGTGCGGAATCTGAGGCGATTGGGGTTCGCTGCGTTCGATTAGATGTGATTCGGCGCGAGATTCGACCGATCTTCGACTGGCGCGGAACCCAGGCGCTTGCGCGCTATCTTCGTGAGAACCGATACGATCTCGTGCACACGCACACATCAAAGGCTGGGTTCATTGGTCGCAGGGCGGCTTGGATGGCTGGATGCCCGCGCATACTCCACACCGTGCACGGATTCGCGTTTCACGAACGGTCCAATCCTGTCTCGATGCGTCTTTTTGTCGCGCTGGAGCGCATGGCTGCCCGATGGTGCCACCGTTTGGTAACGGTGAGCGAGTTCCATAGAGATTGGGCCGTTCGATTGGGCATCGCCCCGCCCGAAAAGATCGTCGCCATCCCAAATGGCATCTCGCCTGAGCGGGTTAAGCCTGCGCGCACACCCGACGATGTTCGGCGCGAACTAGGAATAGGGCCCGATCAATTCGTAATTGCTTCGATCGGCCGCCTGGCCAAAGGTAAGGGGCTAGAGGAACTGGTCTCAATCTTGCCCGACATACGCCTTGCAAAGCCCGGCGCCGTGCTGTTGCTACCGGGAGAAGGCAATCTGAAGTTCGAAGGCGAAGGCATCATTGCTCCGGGCTTTCGAACCGACATTGGCGACCTGCTGAACATCGCCGACCTGGTCGCGTTGCCGTCTCATCGCGAGGGCCTTTCGATCGCGCTACTAGAGGCGATGGCCGCCGGAAAGCCTATAGTTGCATCAGATTTGGCCAGTAACATTGAAGCGGCGGAAGGCGCTGCCGAATTTGTATCCGTCGGCGATAAAGCACAGCTTTGCCGGACAATTCTTCAACTTATCTCTCATTCTGATCGCGCGCAGCAACTTGGGCAAGCGGCCAAACAGCGCTTTGAAGAACGCTATACCGAACGGCGCATGATCGAACAGTATCGCGATCTTTATCAATTTATGCTCGGCGCAGAATTGGCGGTCCGATGACCCAGATCGTCCTGCTGACCAACGGCAACTACTTTGCCGCAAAGATTGCGAAACCGCTCTTCTCTCACCCAGCAATCGAACTGGCCGGAATCGTGATCGTAACGGGCGACTACAAAGGGAAATCGGGGCTTGCCTCCTACAAAGAGCTTCTCAAAGCGACCGCGCTGCCCTACCTTATCTACAAGGTCGCCTCAACCTTGGGCTTGTCGTTCTTAAGCCGCATGTTAGGCAAGAAACCGCTCACCGTCCGGAGATTGGCTCAAGAGTTTCAGGTTCCTGCATTCGAAACCGTCAAGGTCAACAGCCCTGAATCGGTCGCGTTTGTCGAAGCGCACCAGCCCGACATTCTCCTCTCCATCAGTTGCCCCCAGCGAATTCGAAAGAAGCTGCTCTCCATCCCAAAGAAGACCTCCATCAACATCCATAGCTCGTTGCTGCCTGCCTATGCCGGTTTAGCGCCCTACTTTTGGGTTCTGGCCAACGGCGAAACGCGCACCGGGACGACCGTACACGAGATGATCGAAGAGATCGACAAGGGTCGTATCCTTGCACAGCGGGAGACCAAGATTCCGAAAGGAATCAGCGCCTTCTCTCTGTTTCAAACGCTTGCCGATAAAGGATCGGAAGCCTTAGTCGAAGCGATTCTTAATCCTGCATCCATGGGAGCAAAAGAGCCCGCGTCCTACTATTCGCACCCTACCAAAGGGGCCTATCGCGCCCTAAGGCGAAATGGACACTGTTTAGTGCGACTTAGCGAGCTGATAAAAGCCGCCAAGGGCTGAGAGCGGGTATAATTGCCTGCAAGCTCGGCTAGGAAAGCCGATGCAGGAGGGCTGACAAGTGGTCGCATCGGAGGCGACGTGGCGGGCAAAGCCAACCAGAACGACTCACCTGCCGTATTGCCTACCGTTCATCGGTCAAGAAGAGATCGATGAGGTTGTCGCCGTGCTCCAATCTGGCTGGCTCACCACGGGCGCCCGCGTTCAACAATTCGAACGCGAGTTCGCCGATTATGTAAACGCCCCTCATGCCGTCGCCGTCAACTCCTGCACTGCTGCTATGCACGTCGTCTTGGCCGCATGGGGCATTGGGCCGGGAGACGAGGTTATCACAACTCCGATCACCTTTTGCGCCACGATCGAAGCGATCGAATACGTCGGCGCGACGCCGGTATTGGTCGATATAGACCCTCAAACTGGCAACATCGACCCCAATCTGATCGAAAGGGCTATTACGCCTAATACCAAGGTCGTTATTCCCGTCCATTTGGCCGGTCTGCCGTGCGACATGGACGAAATAATGGCTCTTGCCGACGGACACGGCCTCAAAGTTATGGAAGACGCCGCGCACGCCGTCGGCGCGGAGTACAAAGGTCGAAAGATCGGCAATATCTCCCACGCGACCGCCTTCAGCTTCTACGCCACCAAAAATCTCTCGACCGGCGAGGGCGGCATGATAACGACGCACGACGAAGCATTGGCCGCAAAGTGCCGACAGCTGGCGCTGCACGGCATCAGTCGAGACGCCTGGAAGCGCTACACGGCTGCAGGCTCCTGGTTCTATCAGGTCGAGACGCTTGGCTACAAGTACAATATGCCCGACCTGTTGGCCGCGCTCGGTATTTGGCAATTGCGAAAGTTGGACGCTATGAACGAACGCCGCCGCCAGATCGCCGATCAATACCATCGAGCCTTTGCCGAGATGCCCTTTATCGATCTGTTCCCGCGCCACATGCCGACCGACCGCACTCATCCTTGGCACCTCTATATCGCGCTGATCAAGGAGCGACGAGACGAGTTTGCGGAGGCGATGAAGAATCGCAACATCGGCATCAGCGTCCACTTTATCCCGATCCATTACCACCCCCACTACGAGCGTTACGGTTGGCAGCGCGGCGACTATCCTCATGCCGAAGCCTACTTCGCCCAAGCGCTCTCGCTGCCGCTCTATCCCGGCATGACCGATGACGACATCGAAGACGTGATCGCCGCCGTGTGGCAGGTCGGCCAGGAGTTGGCATAGTGCTGAACAACCTGATCAAGAGGACGCTGGACGTTGCATTGTCAACCCTTGGGATCGTGGTTCTCTCGCCTTTCTTCCTTTTGATCAGCCTTGGCGTGAAACTGACTTCGCCTGGTCCGATCTTTTATGGACACGCTCGAGTAGGTCGTTTTGGCAAGCCCTTCAAGGCGCTCAAGTTTCGCACGATGGTGAACGATGCGGATAAGATCGGCGGCCCGGTTACTATCGCTAAAGATCCGCGCATCACGCGCTTTGGACAGTTCTTGCGCACGACCAAACTGGACGAACTGCCTCAGTTATGGAACGTGCTGATTGGCGAGATGAGCCTGGTCGGTCCGCGACCAGAGGTCGAGCAGTTCGTGGACAAATATCCCGATGAGGCGCGCCGAGCGATCCTCAGCGTGCGGCCTGGCATCACCGGTCTGACCCAGATCGAACTTCGATACGAGGCCGAGGTGCTGGCAAACGAAGAAGACCCCGAAGAGTTTTATGAGCGCGCGCTGTTGCCCAGAAAAATCGCGTCCGACCTTCGATACATCGAGAATCGCTCGCTACTGATGGATCTGTCGCTGCTCTTTAGAACGTTTGGTGCAATCTTCAGTCGTCCGCCGGATTCGGCGCGCTCGGCTCCGATCCATAAGACAGCGCTGACGACTCCGCCGGCGGCGCCTCCAAGTGAGACGCATCGTTAAACAACAGCAGCGTTCGGCGCTGGGCGCCTATTTCAATAATCGAGATCGCCCCGTTGTCCGATCGTAGGCCGTAATAAAGCGGCAATCCTCCGCCTAAAAGTTGCGCCGCACAAGCCCGCACGCTGCCCCCATGTCCGACCCAGATCGCATCGCGTCGCAGGTCCTGGCTTTCGATAAACCGCTCTATTCGCGCCCAAAAGGCCTCGACCGTTTCTGCGCTACTGGGCCTTTGGGTCGGATCCGCAGAGTAACGCGCATACTCGTCCGGAAACCGAATCTTGATCTCTTCGCGGCTCAAACCCTCCCAATCGCCCCACTGCATCTCGCGCAGGCGAGAATCAGAAACCGGCTCAGCGCCCAGCGCGATCCCGATCGCTTCGGCTGTGCGCCATGCGCGCGCCAAATCGCTGGAGACAAGTTGAGAACCTTTCGCGATCCGCGCTAACCGGCGCGCTACGGCATCAGCCTGAGCCAAACCCGTAGAATCGAGCGGCTCATCGAGCCAGCCCTGAATGCGGCCAACGACGTTGGCGTTCGTCTGGCCGTGTCGAACGAGGAAAATGCGCGCCAATCAGTTACCGGTCATGCCGGCGGCCTGAGGCATCACGGGCATTCGTCCGGCCGCCTGAGTCACCTCGGGCAAGGCATTGCCCAGAGCGCCGACGATCTGCTGCCGGGCGCTGTCCACCTCGGCCGGCGTTACGGTCGGCAACGGCGCAGGCATCCGATTATTGCCCACATACCAGATGATCCCAGTGAAGATCACACCGGCGGCGATTATTCCCCAAAAGACGGCGTCAATGTTGTTCTGCATGTTCGAGGTCCCTCAATACTTATTATAGCCCAAAGTTCGGCGCGGCTTTCCCCTCTCCTGCATTGTGTCAAAATGGCCGCCATGAAAGAGGTTCAAATCGCCTCGCGCCGCATTCACGAAGGGCGGGTGATTAACTTGCGCGTGGACGAGGTGGAACTGAGCGACGGCCGCCGAGCCGTGCGCGAAGTGATCGAACATCCCGGGGCCGTGGTCATCGCGCCGATTCTTGACGACCGAACCGTGGTGATGGTGCGGCAATACCGCTACCCGACGGGCAAGACGCTATTGGAACTGCCCGCCGGATCGCTGTCCGCGGGCGAGCCGCCCGACGACTGCGCCCAAAGAGAACTGGCCGAGGAGACCGGCTATCGCGCAGGCCGTATGGAGCGACTGGGACAGTTCTACTCTGCGCCCGGATTTTGCAGCGAACTACTGGTCGCCTACCTCGCTATGGATCTGTCGCCTCACGCGGCCCAAGGCGACGAGGACGAGGTCATCGAAGTGGAGAGGGTCGATCTAAACGGTCTGATCGAACACATCCGCAAAGGCGAAATAGAAGACGCCAAGAGCATCGCTTGCCTTTGGCTGGCTTTGGAGCGGTTGAGGTAAGATTGAAGCCAGAAATGGGCAAGATTCCGCGCGTAGTGGTGGCAAAAGTCGGCCTGGACGGGCACGATCGCGGCGCAAAGGTGGTGGCACGGGCGCTGCGCGACGCCGGCTTCGAGGTGATCTATACCGGCCTCCAGCGCACGCCCGAAGAGGTGGTCGATGTCGCCATCCAAGAAGACGCGGACATGATCGCGGTCTCTATGCTCTCCGGCGCGCACATGACCTTGCTGCCCAAAATCGCGCAACTGCTGAAGGACAAAGACGCCGAGGATATCGCGCTGGTGGCGGGCGGCACCATCCCCAACGACGATGCCGAGGAACTGAAGCGCATGGGCGTGCGCGCTGTCTTTGCTCCCGGCACGCTGACGGACGTGTTCGTATTGGAACTGAAGGCGATTTTGGGAGTTTAGGCGCCCATTCGTCCAAAGCATTGAGAAGGGTAGAATAACGTTGTGAAGCTAATACTGGCCATCTTCCTAGTGTTGTCTCAACTTTCTGACGGTGGGTTTCGAACAGTCAACGTGGTGCACACCACTCGCGTCACTATTCCTGACGGAGCCACGGAAGTGCGGATTTGGCACGCAAAACCATTGCACCGTCCATGGATGCTTGCCGGCGTCCAGCACGTTCGCGATATCCGGCTGACCCCAAGCACGGGTTAGCTTGAACCCTGGAAGAACGGCGAAGCATGGACGTGGGAAGCAAAAGCGAACGGCAGGCGCGAACTCGTTTTTATTAGTTCGTTCGCACTGTCGACTTCAGACCGGAGGCTACCAAGCGGGCCAGGACCTGTTTGGAGCGAATTGCAGGAAAAAACAGTCGTCGAAATGGTTTCGAAGAAGCCGCTGCCTGAAGGAGCCAAGGCTGAAGTCGAGGAAATTGTCAAACTCTTGAAGGCAAGCTCCCCTCGCATCGACGAAGCCATCGCTCAGATGGGCGAGTGGCTTATGGCCCCCCCTTGGGCCTATGACGGGAAAGCCAATTACAAGTTCAACGATTTAGTCAGTTTCCTGAAGTATAAGCGCGGGTGGTGCGGGCATTTTCAAACTCTGTTTCTAGCGGTTTGCCAGGCTGCCGGCATTCCAGCGCGGCCCATTCACGGATTTGCCCTTTACAACAAGAAGGGAGAGCTCTTTCAGGGATTTACCGATTACAATAGACACGGATGGGTCGAGGTCTATCTTCCTAACAAGGGCTGGGTGGAAGTAGAACCTCGTTCAAAAGATCCATTCCGCATCCCTTGGCAGTACGTAGCTACTCCAGAATCTTTACAGAGTTGCCAAGTCCAGGTCAAGATTGGGGACCAGTGGACGTCTCACCTTGGCTACGTGGACACCGTTGTAACGAGGCCATAATGGGCATTGTTAGCCCCGCCTGACGCGTCTCCAAAGGTATACTCAGCATAGGGTGATACTATGGCCAAGAACGGCAATTCCGATACCAATAAATCGACCTGGCTGACCAAGGTCGGCCTGGCAGAAATGCTCAAAGGCGGCGTCATTATGGACGTGGTGGACGCCGAACAGGCCGCCATCGCCGAAGAAGCCGGAGCCGCCGCCGTCATGGCGCTGGAGCGCGTGCCGGCCGACATCCGGCGAGACGGCGGCGTAGCACGCATGTCCGACCCCCAGATGATTGTCGAGATCAAGCGCGCGGTTTCCATCCCCGTGATGGCCAAGTGCCGCATTGGGCACTTTGTAGAGGCCGAGATTCTTCAAGCGCTGGAGATCGACTTTGTGGACGAGAGCGAGGTGCTGACCCCGGCGGACGAGGAGCACCACGTCGATAAGCACGCCTTTCGCGTACCGTTCGTCTGCGGCGCTCGAAACTTGGGCGAAGCGCTTCGACGCATCGGCGAGGGCGCAGCTATGATCCGCACCAAAGGCGAAGCGGGTACCGGCGACGTGGTAGAGGCCGTGCGACACATGCGGACGATCATGCGCGAGATACGGCGCATTCACTCCGCCCGAGCGGACGAGCTGATGACGATCGCCAAAGACCTGCAGGCGCCCTACGAACTGGTCAAACTGGTGCGCGAGACCGGTCGTCTGCCCGTGCCGAACTTCTCGGCGGGCGGCATCGCGACGCCTGCCGACGCCGCACTGATGATGCGGTTGGGCGCCGAGGCCGTCTTTGTCGGTTCGGGCATTTTCAAGTCCGAAAATCCTAAGGCGCGCGCCAAAGCGATCGTCGATGCAGTAACCTATTATCAAGACCCGGTCGTGCTGGCAGAGGTCAGCCGCGGATTGGGGCAGCCGATGGTCAGCCGAGAGGCGTCCAAGCTGGCGCAAGAAGAGACCTTGGCCGGGCGTGGCTGGTAGGTTTGGCGTCCTTGCGCTTCAGGGCGATTTTGCCAAGCATATCGAGACGCTGACGAGCCTGGGAGCGCAGGCAATTGAGGTTCGCCGCCCCTCCGACTTGGACGACCTGGAGGGGCTGATCATCCCGGGCGGCGAGAGCACCGTGATGGGCAAACTGATGGCGCGATACGGCATCGATGAGGCCCTCCATCGTCGGGCGGAACAGGGGATGAGAGTATTGGGCACCTGTGCTGGGCTGATTCTGCTGGCCAAACGCATCGAGGAGTCCGACCAACCGCGGTTGGGGCTGTTGGACGTTACCGTGCGCCGCAACGCCTATGGCCGACAGATCGAGAGCTTTGAGGCGATGGTCGATGTTGCGCCGCTAAAGGCGCGAGTGAAAGGCGTCTTTATACGAGCCCCGATCATCACCGAGGCAGGCGCGGAGGCCGAGCCGATCGCTACGTTGGACGGAGCCATCGTCGGCGCGAGGCAAGGCGCTATCACGGGCATCGCGTTTCACCCTGAATTGACCGATGACCGGCGATTCCACAAATGGTGGGTCAGAGGCTGAACCCTTCGCCAGGAACAAAAAGCATCTCTTTCGTCAAGCCGTTCGCCTCGATTTTGTAAACGCCTTTCGGCAGAGACGTTCGCATTCGACCGCACGCGCCAAAAGCATCGAAGCCGTCTGAAGGCGCATCGTACTGTCGCAGCATCAGGCCGCTTGCCGGATCATAGAAGCGTATCTTGATGCCCTTGCCCCCGCTGCCAGAGACCGACCAAGGCGTAAAGTCGGCCGGCACATCGAGGCGCACCCACTGCGCCATGCTCGGGATGATCTTGCCGTCCGACATTCGCTTGACGTTCACAAACAGCATGTACCAGCCGGGCGGCGCCGTGTTCGGGCTCCAGGGCATGGTTGCCTCGATCTTCGCCTGTTGCGGCGATTGGCTGGTTATCTCGAACTTGCAACGCACCAATCGTTGCTCAAAGTTCACGGCATGGGTCGATGAGCCTGGCCGCATCAAGGCAATAGAAGAAACCTCGAACTTCTCGCCCAGCGGCCCTGGCAGGCCGACGCTCATCACGATCGTCTCGCCATAATCCAATGGATCGGTGCGGCTGATGGACTGAATGGTCGGTCGCGGCTCTGGCTGGCCGCCGTCTTTAAGCAAATAGGGCGGGTCAAAGAGAGTTGGAAATCGATTGACCACAGTGCAGGAGTCGGAGCCGGGGGCTTTCATTTCGGTGCCGCTGGACAACACTCGACCGTCCGGCAGCAACAGCGCCGAGGAGTGGTGGCCGCGCGCGCCGTCCTTGGTCAGATAGCCCCGGTCGCACTGCGTCTCGCTACCGCTACAGAATATATTGCACCCATCGCGATCCAGTTCGTCCATTCGCGCCGCCGGTCTAAAAGAGCCGTTCGATGCGCCCGACGCTGGAGGCGTGTAAAGCCAAGTGTCGAACAAGATATTGTCGCGGCTCCATTGGCAGCTTCCAAAGTAGCTCCGGTTCAGTCCGCCCAGGATGTAAATCTCACCGGTGGGCAACAGCACGCCGTCTGCGTCGAGCCTTGGCCCTGGCAGATCGAAAACGCGCCGATGCGGCGTATCGCCTTGGCTGAAGTCGAGAATCTCCGCCGTATCGGTGCTGACGATCGTGCACTGGTCGTATCCACCAAAGCACAGGATCTGATTGAGCGCCTGTTCTTGCGGAGTCTGCGGGTTCAGAACGGGATTAGGCAACAGCGCGGCGCTCCCCCAAATTCGCACCTTGCGCTGAGCGTTTCCCAACGGCGTCCGCCTTGTCCATCCGCCGCTCAGATTGTACGGATCGAGCGTATAGACCGGCTCGCGCTGCCCGGCGTAGACGATCCGAGCAAACTCGTCCTGGCCGTTAAAGCGCGAGGTGAGGAACACCCACGGATAGCCGTCGCCTAGAAAGCGCCGCTGATCTTCGGGATGCCACCAGTTCCCCACGCACGATTCGGCGCGCAACGGATAGGCGATGTACCGATTGGTCGCGGCGTCATAGAGTTCGTAGGTCGAGGTGAATCGAAACGCGCCCGTACAGTTTTGCGTGCTGTGGTTGTCGATCGTGCCGCCCACCACCAGCACATTGCCGTCCGGCATGGCCAGCGCGCTGGGATAGCGCCGCGCCTCATTGGTCAGCACGGGCACTGTCTCGGGATCGTTCGAGTTATAGGGCAAGCCATTGCGGGTCAACAATCGCCACGGACTGGCCAGTGCGCTGGTCGGCGGCACAAAGGGATCGAACCGCGCCGGATCAAAAAGATAGGTCGAGCGCAAACCGTCCGAGGCAAAATTCAAATCCGCTCGAAACCAACAGCCCCCCACAACGAAGAGGCGTCCGTCCGGCAGGCGAACGTGGCCGCCGGTGTGGATGTTTGCGTCGATGGTCGGTTGACCTTCGCCCGGCAAGCCCGGCTGGGGATCGCGATTGTGTCGGACGAAGCCTCTCCGGCCCCGCTCTGTCTGATCGAAAGGATTCCAGAGCAGGGTTGGAGAGTAGCCGGTACGGAGGTTTGAGTTAGAAAAGTTTTGAGTTCCCGCGCCCCAAAAGACGACCCAGTTGGTGTGCAAAAGCGCAGAATCGATGCCAAAAGTCTGACGAAAGTCCGTACTGATCCCGTGCGGCGAGGTCTCGTCGTACCACGGTGCGGCGGTAAAGCCCGGCGCGTTGTTATAGTCCGTACGCCAGCGCAAGGGCTGGCCGGCATCGCTGTTGACAAAGCTCCAACGGCCCAACTGCCCCTCTTGCTGAGCCTGAGCCACAGCGCACCAGACGGCAATCAGCGCGACCCATCGTCTCATCATGCTTATTATAAGGCCCGGAACCGCGCCCTGGGTTCCCGCTATTCGTCGCTAAAGTCGTGCTTGGTTACCTGGATCGGCCAGTGGTTCCGAGTGGGCGTCAGATAGAACATGTCCGAGTTTCGCCAAAGCATGGGCATGTTCTCCTGCCACTTTGTAATCGCCTCTTCGGCTTTTTCCTGCCATGCGGCAATTGTCGGGTAACCCGCCGCGCGCAATACAGAGCCGTTCAAACTGTGATCCCAGACGATAATCCTTCTCTTCTCTGCGCGAGCTTTCTCCATCAAACGCTCTATCATCGCTAACGGGTCTTCCTCGCGATGCGGCATGTAGAGTTCGGCCGTCGGATTGTAATAGAGCGACCAGAAGGCCGGCTTTAAGTTCGAGACGATGATGTCGTTCGGTCTGGAATCGCCCTTCATCGCGATCACCAGGTCTCGCTCCGGATCCCACTTTTTGTCCGTCAGCGTCGCCCCTTTCTGCAGGCTGAACAGTATCAGGACGATAGACAGCGGCGCCAAACCCATCCCAAACTGCGCCTGATTCTCCTCAGTAAACTGTGCCAGCCAGATGCCTGCCAAAAGCGTCAGATGGAGGATCAGCCAATAGAACAGACCCAAAGTAGCGCCTTGCCAAACGATGACCAGGGGCAGAAGGAGCAGAAACGAAATGCCCAGAGCCTTGAAGGTCGGCGGCCATCCGCGGCTCAATCGCTGTTGTTCTCGACCGCGAATTGCAAAGAGCATCACCAAAGGAACCCAAACGACGATCAGAAACATGCCTTTCAGCAACTTGTTCAAATTGCCTGAGGCATGATATTGGAAGATGTCCTGTGAGCGCAACATGTCCGGTCCCAGCGGCAAGATCGCGTTGATCGAACGCTCCAACATCGTAATCGGCGCGGCAATGCTAAGAGGAGACATGGTCGGGCTCTCGTTCGCTTCGGTCGCCAATATCCAATCGACAAAGCCAGGCTTGCCCTGAGGCCCGCCCGCGAACAGGGCAAAACTCCCGCCGTAGATCAGAAGCGTTAGGCCGAGAAGCGAAGCCCAGTACGATCCCATGCCCGCCGCTTGCCGGCCGGCCAACAGTCGCCCAATGACGATGGCGGGCACGATCATCAGCATGTGCAGCCCCGTCATCAGCCCGGCGATAAGCCCTAGAGAGGAAGCGTTAGGCTCTTTCTGTCGGAACAACTTGCCGACGGCGCCCCAAAAGATCACGACCAGCAAGCCGTTTACCATAAACTGGCCGCCCATCGTCGCAGCGCACAGCGTCGCATTGGCCCCCATAAAGAACAGCAACAGAACAACGTTTCCGCGAGACAATCCCCATTGAGACATCCACTTATACAGCAACAACAGGGTCAGCGTAAAGCAAACCGCCGCGATCATGCGCATCGCATCGAGCGGCTCCATGCCGCCCAACGGGATCGAAAAGAGCTTGTAAAGCAAGGCGAGCGGCGCCATCCCTAACGGATGCCAGCCGTGGAAGAACCACTCGTCGGAGCGATCGAAGAACCGGAGCGCAGAGATCGCGTCCCGAAGTTCGTCTTGATCGATGTAAAAGGATCGAATCGCGTAATAAAGCAGTCCAAAAATGATGGAAAGGAGCCAGACGCCGATCGGGGCGTCCCAAATTCGCTTTTTGAGCATACGCGAACTATTTTCGGCTAAGCGGGGCGAATCCCTGCAAGAACTACCAGGCTTTGCGGGGCCTAGCGCCCAGGTATACTACTCGCGGGACTGCGCAACGGCGGTTCTCCAATCGATACAAGCAAGGTATGTCTTCCACTAACCTTCCTAATCAGACCGGCGATGCGTCGTCCGACCTGGCCGAGTTGTTGGAGATTCTGCCTATCCAGATAAGGCAGTCTCTGCAGACCGAACCCCAGATCGACGACCTGTTGGAGGTTGTGCTCGACCTGGGCCGCGTGCCCGAGGCGCGATTTGTCGGTCGCGTCGTCCGGTGGGAAGAGGCGATTGTCGAAGAGCACGACATCAAGTACGTCGTGGAGCGAATCGGCGAGTTCGGCAAAGACAATCGAGCCGGCATTCCCCGCACGCTGCATCGCATTTCGGCCATACGCAATCGGCACGATCGCATCATCGGCCTTACGTGCCGAGTGGGACGCGCCGTCTATGGCACCATCGACATTATCCGCGACTTAGTCGAAAGCGGACACAGCATTTTAATGCTGGGGCGCCCCGGTATCGGCAAGACGACCAAACTGAGAGAAATGGCGCGCGTGCTGGCCGACGAGTTCGACAAGCGGGTCATCATCGTCGATACCTCGAACGAGATCGCGGGGGATGGCGACATCCCTCATCCGGGCATCGGGCGCGCGCGCCGGATGCAGGTGCCCGAGCCCAATTTGCAGCACAACGTGATGATCGAGGCGGTCGAAAATCACATGCCCGAGGTGATCGTGATCGACGAGATCGGCACCGAACTCGAGACCTACGCCGCCCGCACTATCGCAGAGCGCGGCGTGCAACTGATCGGCACCGCCCACGGCACGAGCCTGGAGAATCTGCTTCAGAATCCAACCCTCTCCGACCTGGTCGGCGGGATTGGCACCGTAACGCTTTCGGACGAAGAAGCGCGCCGCCGCGGCACTCAAAAGACCGTCCAGGAGCGCAAAGCCCCGCCCACTTTTGACGTGCTGATCGAGATTCTCGACTTCGAAAAGTTGGCCGCGCATTTAGACGTAGCCCAAACCGTCGATCGGATTTTGCGCGGCATCCCGCCACGGCCCGAAATCCGAGTGCGCACCGAGACCGGCGAGATCGAGATTCTTCAAAAGAGCGATGGCAGGTCCCGTCCGTTGCGAGAGGACGAACCGCTGGACCGCGTAGACGAACCGCCGATCGAATTCTTGCCTCCTAAGCGGAAACCAAACGACCCGGTGCGAATATTCCCATACGGCGTCAGCCGCAGTCGGTTGGAAAAAGCGCTCAGAGACCTCCGCATTCCGTCCTACATTGTGCGCGAGCCGAGAGAGGCCGATGTGGTCGTCGCTATCAAATCCACCTTTCAGCGCCGCCCGCCCAAGGTGCGCGATGCAATTTCCAAGCACATCCCGATCGTGGTCGTCCGAAGCAACACTTATGCCCAGATCGCAGCCGCCCTGCGAGACATCCAACCGAACGGCGCCGCCGACGCGGAAGAGCGCGCGCTGAACGAAGCCGAGCTAGGCATCGAACAGGTGATGAACACCGCCCAACCGCTCGAACTGAGCCCGCAGAACAGTTATCTCCGACGCCTTCAGCATCAGTTGATCGAAAAGTACAGGCTGCTGTCCGAGAGCATCGGCGACGAACCGCAGCGCCGAGTGCGCATCCTGCCCATCTATTCGGACGAGCCGTTGGACGGTTAGACGTGCGCTTCGTCTCGTTCGAGGGGGTCGAAGGCTCCGGCAAAACCTCGCTCAGCATTTGGCTGGTCGAGCAGCTTCAAAATCGAGGAGACGAGGCCCATTGGACGCGAGAACCGGGAGGCGGCGACCCCGACATCCGCCAACGGCTGCTCGACATCGCCCATCTAGACGACGAGACCGAACTGAAGCTCTTTCTGGAAGACCGCCGCTTGCATGTGCAAAACAAGATCGGGCCTTGGCTCAAGTCGGGCGCTTGGGTCGTCTGCGACCGATTTGCCGACTCGACCGTCGCCTATCAAGGCTATGCGCGAGGCAAGTCTCCGCAACTCTTGCGCAAACTGAACGCAGAGGCGACCGGAGGTTTGATGCCGACCGTTACCTTTCTGATCGATCTGCCCGCAGGCATCGGCCTTCGCCGACAATCCGAGCGCAATCGGTTCGAACTAGAAAGCGCGGCCTTTCACGAAAGGGTCCGAACCGGCTACCTGACAGAAGCCGCCCTCGCGCCCGACCGATTTGTTCTCCTAAACGGCTGTCTCGACCCGGAAGCGCTCCAAAAGCAGGTATGGACGGTTATCGCGCAGAAATGGAGCCTACGATGAAACTGTTGATGGCCATCGTGCACAGCAAGGATCGCAACCGCGTTACGGGCGCGCTGCTGACCAATCAGTTCAAGTTCACCCAAATCGGAAGCTCGGGCGGATTTTTGCGCGAAGGCAACGCCACCTACCTGATCGGCCTCGAAGACGACCAAGTGGACGAAGCGCTAAAGATCATCGATGAGAATTGCCGCACGCGCGAACAGTACGTCAACGTGCTGCCTCCCGACGCCTCGCCTTTGGGAAGTTTTTATCCGACTCCGGTTAAAGTGCAAGTGGGCGGCGCGGTGGTCTTTGTGATCGATGTCGAGAGGTCCGAACGGTTTTGAAGAGCATCATAGGCCACGCCGCCATTGTCGACCAACTGCTTAGTTCGCTTGCGGGCGAATCGCCCCCCAGCGCGCTGATGCTGGCAGGCGACGAAAGTCTAGGCAAGTACACGCTCGCACTCACCTATGCCGGAGCTTGGCTCTGCCTGTCCAATGTCAAACCGTGCTATGAGTGCGAATCGTGCGCTAAGCTTTTCGGAACGGGCGAAACGCCACTGCCGCGAAACCTGCAGTTCGCGCTGACCGACGGCCCTACCAATCATCCCGACGTGCTCATCGTCGCCCCATCGCCCGATCAGATCAAAATCGAACAAACCCGCAACGCCCGGCAATGGGCCTCGTTTCACGCCGTCATGGGGCGCGGGCGCTTCATCATCATCAAGCGAGCTCAAATGATGAACCTATCCGCCGCCAACGCCTTGCTGAAGACGCTGGAGGAGCCGCCACCGGGATACACGTTTTTGCTGACAGCCGATTCGACCGACGGCATGCTGCCCACCATTCTATCGCGCTGCCGAATCATTCGGCTGGGACCCTTGACCGCGAACGAGATCGCCAACGGCCTGACCGCTTTAATCGGGACCGATCCAGAGCGAGCCATGAGACTCGGCTCGCTGGCTCGGGGCCGCGTTGGCAGGGCTATCCGATGGGCGATTTCTGACGAAAGCCCTTCGCTTTCGGCCATGGAAGAGCTGGATCAGATCGTGATGGAGGGTCTTTCGGGCCGACCGATCGGCGCGTTGCTTCGGGCCGAACGATTTCGGGCCGCCTGCGCCGGATTCGAAGCCGAAACGGGCGGAAGCCGACAGGCGATCGCGCGAGGGTTCGAGTTCGTCGCCGAGCGATTGCGCGACGCCTTGGAAGAGCGACTGATCGAAGGCAGGCACGAGGGCGCCGACCGGCTTAAACGATTGATCGCCGAGGCCATGGCGGCCAAAGCAGCCGCGCTGGGCAATGCCAACGCTCAGATCAGTTCCGAACGTCTCTTTGTCGAAATGGCGCTCGCCCGATAGCCACCACCCGTTGCGATGACTTCTGGACTTATCCACAACCTGTGCAGGAGATTCGTCCGCCCTCGTAGAACTTTTAGGTAGAATCCCATCATGTCGTTCGTGCGCTCGATTCGGCTTGGAGGAAGAGAGATCAACCTGAAAGAGACGGTCCTTGAAGCGTTGGGCAAGCCCGCGCCCGTCGATTGGCAGCTCCAAAGACAACTTCTGGCGGAGTTCTATCAGGACTTTGAACGGCTCTCCGATCTGATTTGCGATGCCGCCCGATGTGGCAACGGCGAACCCTTCCAAGCCGCCTATTCGGAAGTTCGGGCCGACCTAATGCATCAATTTCCGGCCATTCAGCCTTATCTGATCGCCCACATCGATTGCGATCCGACCGATGTTGAGATCGGCATGCAGTTTGCCGGGCGCCCGACCGACGCCGTGGAGGCGCTCTTTGCGCCCGAAAACTTGCAAGACGTGATCGATTCGGACGGAGGAGGCCTGATGAACCGCCTGATCCGTGCACGAAGCGGCCTGTTTCGATATGGCGACCACCTTCGATCTTTGACCGATGATTGAGAAGATCCAGTCGATTTGGAACGCAAGCTACGGCGAGTTGTTTCCGATCGACGAACGCCTCATCCGCCGCAATCTCTTAGAGTGCGAGGCGCCCGTCGATTGGGTTCAAGCTGACGGTTGCCTCGCTCTGTTGCGCCGTCCAAAGCCGTTGTGGCCGGAGCTTGACCAAAACACGTGCTGGATTGCGGCCTTTGCCGGCGATGCGGCGGCATTGGCGGCTGTAATCGATCAGGCGCGGGCACAGGGGTACAAGAAGCTTTCGTTCGGCGCCGACCCGTTTCACCTGTGGCCGGGCGTTCCGAAGGAGTATTCCGAGCTGATCCGGCTTTTGGAAGACCACGGATTTGAGATGGGAGGCGAGGCCTTCGACCTGAGCGCCGACCTGGGTCAGATCGCCTTGCCCAGCGTCGATCTGCCTTCTGGCTATCGTATTGCGATGCTGGACGAGCCGTCGCAGCTTCTTGACTTTTTAAGCACAGAATTCCCCGGCCGATGGCATTACGACACGGCCAATCGCCTGAAGCAAGAGACGTACGGCCTTGTGCTGTTATGGCGAGGCGATCGGGTGGTCGGTTTCAGTCATATCTTTGACGAGACGAGCGCCGACCTTGGTGGCAGCGTCTTTTGGCGGGCGGCGATGGGCCGGCATTGGGGCGGCTTGGGGCCGATCGGCATCGGTAAGAGCGAGCGCGGCAAGGGCTTGGGCATGGCGCTGCTTATTGGCGCGCTGAGGGTTCTTCAATCGCACGGCGCGCGCCAATGCGTTATCGATTGGACGGATCTGGCGAACTTCTACGGCAAACTGGGCTTCAAGCCCTGGCGCACCTATCTCAGGGCATGGAAGGCGCTATAAGAATGAGATTCCACTCAGAACTCCTTTCCGCTTTCGCTCCCTGAACAGGTCGCAGTTTGCCAGTTCAGGGTTGAGATTCGTACTCAAAATTGTGCTACATTCTCGCAAAAGGCCGTTTGCTGACGGTGCATCATCGTATACGCTAGATCCTCCGCACCCGTCGTTTGGTGCGG
>JABWCR010000024.1 GCA_013359125.1 Armatimonadota bacterium
CTTCGGCCGGAGACACCGGAACCACCGCCGGCGCGCCCGCGGCGACGAAGGCACTCCCGCGCCGGTTCCATGGCACGGTCCAGCTCGATCCGGCGCGCGTCGGTCGCGACGCCAGCCGCATCGCCGACGAGGTGATCGCGCATCTCGCCGGCCAGGTGGGTGCCGAGGTCACAGTTACCCTCGAGGTCGAAGCGACGTTGCCTGACGGGGCCTCGGATCAGATCGTCCGCACGGTGACCGAAAACAGTCGGACGCTCAAGTTCACGAGTCATGGGTTTGAGCACGAGTAAGCGCCCCCGATGAAGCCCACCGCAGTCAGTACGACTTTGTCGACGGCTATGCCCGGCACATGCGCGACGCCCTGCCCAACGCCTCGTTCATTGGCTTTACCGGCACGCCGATTGAGCGCGCCGACGCCAACACCCGATCCGTATTCGGCGACCACATCAGCATTTACGACATCCGCAGTTCCTCTCGGCTGTTCACTCCCGTGTTCCTGGGAAGGAACTGGTCGGCTGAATTGTCTAGCCCAGAGTATAGATTTCTTGACTCCGACGTAAAAGGCAACGTAACGCAGCTCTCAAAAGGCGAATTGCTCCTATCTCACGCCGTGTACCACCAACCAATCAAAATCAACTTCCCAATGCCAATATACAAACAATCTCGGTAAGTAATTGAGTGTGGCTAGGCACACTCGGCAGAGCAACGAGCGCCCATGCGCACCTAGCAGACCCACTAAACATCGATTGACCAACCTGTTGCTTGTCATGGGCCGGCGCCAGTAGACGTTGACATGTAGCGCTGGAGGTTAAATACAAGAATTGCAACGGCTTACAAGAGGGCTTTAGGGTCGGTTCAACGTCGGTTAAGGGTCGGTGGCGCGTCGGCAGCGACCGATGCGGAGGCGACATCGGTGCCGCGCTGAAACGACGGCGAAAGGGTTTTGGACGGGTTTTGGACGGCCTTTGGACGGCCTTTGGAACGCCACCTTTCCAGGTGGCATCCAAAGTCAATAGGGCCAGGCGGAAGCCTGGCGTTCCAACGGCGTTCCAACGGCGTTCCACTGGCGTTCCGACTAAACCACGCGCGCATCCCCGCCGATAATGGGAGCATGGCTACTATCGCTTTGGGAGCGCTCGCCCAAGCGCTTAGCGGAAAGGCCGGCAACGCGGTCTTCTATCGCACCAACGACCAGCTCCGCGTGCGCGATTACGCCATCCCGTTCGACCCCCAAACGCCGCTGCAGCTGGCCTCGCGCGAACGGTTTGCCCAAGCCAACTTCGTGTGGTCTTCCCTGTCGCCCGATCAGGCCGATGCGTGGCGGCAATATGCGCTCTCGCTGGGCGTGCGTCAGCCGGGTTCCACTGCCGTACGGTCGCCGCGCGCGCAGAACCTGTTCGTCGGCTTGGCGGCCAAGGTTCTGCAGATCGATCCCGTAGCGCCCGTGCCTGTCGATCCGCCGGACGCGCCCTTTTTTGGCGATGCGCTGTCGGTGTCGGCTTTGGGCGGCACGGAGATCACATTCGAGGCCAATGCCCCGAACGGCGAAGCCGCGCTGACGGAGCTTCTGATCCAACCGCTGGCTACCGGAGCGCGCGCGCCCCTCTCCAAAGCCTACCGCACGGCGGCCTTCGTCCGATTCGCACCCGGTTCGTTAGATTACGCGCTCCTGGCGCCGCCCGGCTGGTACGCGACCGCTTACCGCTTCGTCTCCCCCGACACGGGCCAACAGACCGCCCTCGCACCGTGCGGGATTGTGAGGGTTGATACGTAACCTGCTCACGCTACAGGTAAAATAGACTCGGACCTAGTTCGTGCGTTTAAGCAATGAACTTAGCAGTCCAACACATATATGGACGATGCTCTTCAGAACTGTTTAGAAAAGACCGGTTGGAACATCCGGGACGTGTTATCGCTTCCCGCAAAGCAAGCGTCGTATTTGCCGGTAGAGGGAATGGAGGTTTCTCGCCACACTCGACAACTATTGAATCAACTGCATCCAGGAGGACTATACAGGCACCAACGAATCGCAATCGAAGCGTTTGCCACTGGGCACAACGTTTGTTTAACTACCGGCACAGCATCCGGGAAGACAACGCTGTTCCAAGCAGCATTCATCGAGGAGTTGGCGAAATGTCGGGAAGCAAAGGCGCTAGCTATCTACCCGCTGAAAGCACTGGGCAACGAGCAAGAGCAACGATGGCACAAAACTCTAAGCGAGTTTTTCCGTAATGGCTCATACGTCGGGCGAATAGACGGAAACGTCAAAGGCATTAAAAGAAGAATTGAAATCCTAAGAAAGAACGCTGTCGTCGTAGTAACCCCCGACATAATGCATGCATGGTTGCTGCCTAAAGTTAATTTGCCGCCTGTTCAAAGGTTTCTTAAAAAGCTTCGGCTAGTAGTAATAGACGAGGCTCATGACTATCGCGGCGTGTTTGGTTCGCAGTCTGCATTCTTGTTCCGCCGTTTGCGCCATCTTTGTGATCTGGCTGGGTCTGCTCCTCGGTTTGTTGCCGCTTCGGCGACTATTGCTGACCCAAAGGCACATCTTGAGCAACTAACGGGGTTAGACTTTGAAATTGTCGGCCAGGAAGTGGACGGCGCGCCACAACACGCAAAACACCTTGTCTTTATAGAGAGATCAGATGGAGGCGACCTTCCCACGGTCGTACCGGAACTCTATGCGCGCATGGGCGAGCTAGGCCAAAGTTTTATTGCGTTTCACAATAGCCGTCGCCAGGTCGAACTGTTCGCCGGTATTGCAATGCGCAACAGACATGATCAAAGTCGGCGCTTTGACGCTTTGGACGACGAAAAGCCCGAGTGGGAGCATCAGTTCGATCACTTAGAAAACCATGACATATTGCCATATCGTTCAGGATACGAAGACCAAGATCGATCTCAAATCCAGCGTCGCCTGCAATCCGGAACATTGCGCGGCGTTGTTTCGACGAGCGCATTGGAACTTGGGATCGACATTCCAAGCCTGGCGAGAGGCGTTTTGTTCGGCGTTCCGAAAACTTCCACCAGTTTTTTGCAACGCATCGGCCGCGTAGGCCGGCACGCGGACAGCGAAATTCTTATTATCAACACCGGATCGGCATATGATGAAGAGATTTTTGCAGACCCCAGGTTGTTGCTGGAGCGGCCAGCTGCCCAAGGAGCCATGTATCTTCAGAACCGCCAAATTCAGTACATTCACGTTCTTTGCCTGGCGCGGATTGGTGGCGAACACGACACGGTTGTCTCCACGCAGGAAGGCGACTTTTCATCCTATGTGCAGTGGCCTGACGGTTTCCTAGAATTGGCCAAGGCTGAGCGCACCGGCCAAGTGCCTACCGATCTCCAGCAAATGAGTAGCGAAGCTGGAGCCGAGCCGCACCTTGTCTTTCCTCTTCGCGCAATTGATGCGCAATTTAGGGTTAAATTGAATCAAGGACCAGAGAACACACCGAAAGGCGAACTCTCGTTCGGTCAACTCATGCGGGAAGCTTATCCTGGAGCAGTGTATCGCTATACAGGTTCAACCTTCCGTGTCTATAAAGTTAATCGCAGGGAACGAGAGGTATTGGTACGCAAAGAAAGGAGCTATGTAACTACAGCCTGTTTCCTACCTACTCTAGTCCTACCCAACCTAAATCCTGACCATGTGTTCTCTCACCGAGTTGCAGGCAAGTTGCAAATAGTCGAATCGGTCCTCCAGATCAAGGAGTGGATCTGCGGGTTCAAGGAGCAACGCGGGCCGAACTCTCTCGATTTTGTCTACCCTCTAGACGCAACCCTATGCGGCGTACACTACGATCAGGATAATTTCCAACGCAACTACTTTACCTCGGGCTTTTGCCTGTTTCATCCTGCACTGGCTATAGACAAAGTTGAACGAGAGGCACTCGCAGAACTTCTCTTGCAGTCGCTCCTAATCGAGGTGCCATTTGAACCCAGCGATCTTGATGCCGCCTCGGACAAACTCAGGTTGAATTGGCATGATCTAACCAAAGATACACCCTTCTTGAGCATTTACGATGCCAACTACGGCAGCCTCCGGCTCTCTTCTGCGCTCTGCGAGCCCGTAGTATTATCAAAGTCCATTCAACGGCTTCCGAAGTTCGCTGAAGCATTTTGTGAACGGGAGGTAACGGTCAAGGCCGCGAAGGCGCTTGCAAAAGATGCTGCAAACTTTCTCCGGCAGGCTATGAATGTTGTTGATGCAACTCTACCAATCACTTCTGACGCGCCTGGAATGGTTCGCAAAGTGATTAAGCCGGGCTCGATTGGGTGTTGGATTGCGCACGACAATATGGACTTCAAAATCGAGCGTGTTTACTGGAACGCAAGCGAAGCAGACATCTACTATGAGACGACTTCTACAGTGACAGGTTCTAACAAGGCTCCCATACGGGTAAAGGCTTCCAATGTCGTCGAGATTCCGGGCATCTCTGAGGTGGTCTATTTTGACTGCGATACCGGGCAACTTATCGAAAGCCTATAGAATCGTTACCCCGAGTGCGGCAGTATGGCAGAATACCGCATGCTCAAGAAGAAATTTGACTGCGTCGAATTCATGCGCCAGGCGAGAGACGAGATCTCCAAAGCAATGGAGGGCATGACGCGCGAGCAGCAGATCGCGTGGTTGCGGGCTCAACCCATCACCGATCCCTATTTGCGCCGACTGATGGAGAGAGCCTACGCCAAGCAGGACAAGGAGACCCAGGAGAAGAATCAACACACCGCCGACAAGCCCGCTAACCCATAGAAAAAAGCGGCACGGAGAACGTCCCCATGCCGCCCCTCCTTTACTCAATGCAGACCGACTGCGCTGATCCTTATCTTGCCTGCGCCCATAGTCTAACCCGCGCCAAGTTAAGCCCGCGTTAACGCCAAAGCCTTAACCGAAACCTAACGCCGGACGATCGGCAACGGCCAATCGGCGCTTCCCAACGGCGCCGCTGCCGATCCAGCCGGCCGCAACGCGCCGATCGCTCACCGACCCCGCCGAAAACGACGAACCAGATCGTCCGCCAAGGTGTGCATGATCGGGATGTCCACCAGCGTCAGCGCCGTGCCCATAATCAGGCCGCCCACCACAGCCGTCGCCAACGGCTGATACGCATCGGTGCCCATCTTAGGAAAAAACGCCACCGGAGCCAGCGCCGCGATCGTAACCGTAACCGTCATCAAAATCGGGCGCAATCGATCTGTGCAGCCCGCGATCACTGCTTCGTCGCGCGGCATCCCCTTCGCTCGCAATCCCATTATCAGGTCGATCATCAGGATCGCCGCCGTCAGGTCCATCCCCGTCAGCACAATAATCCCTAACAACGAAACCGTGCTGAACGACTGCGACATCAGATAAAGAAACATAAAAACGCCCGTCAGCTCCAATGGCAGGCTGAACACCATCTGAATCGGTTGCAAAAATCCGCCGAACTGCGCCGCCAGCGCCAGGTACATTAGCAGGATCGCGATCAGAAACCCGATCATCATGCGGCGGAACGAATCCATCATCTGCGTCATGTCGCCGCGGACTTCCATGCCGTACTCGCGCGGCGGCCAATTGATCTGGCTCATCGCCCGCATCATCACATCCATCGCCACATCCATGGAGGGGCGCGGCGGCGCCTCCAGCTCCGCCGAGGGCGGCCGATAGTCGCCCTTTCGGTAGTAGCCCATCAGGCTCACAACGCGCCGAAGCCCGTCTCGCTCGATCATTGTGGGCGATGACGCCAGTTCGACCTCCGCAATCGATTTTAACGGGATCGAATGCCCCTCGGAGTTCGTCAGCAACAGATGCTCCAAGTCGTACGGATGCATCCGTTGCGACTCAGCGTAGCGAATCAGGACGGTCGTCTGGCGCCGGTCCGCAATGTCCGGAAAGCGATAAAACTCCATCCCATATCCGCCCTTGGTCGCATAAAACGCCTGATTCGCGATCTCCTCGGGCGAGAGGCCGAACTGTGCGGCGCGCGCCAGATCGACGTTCAATCGCCAGGTCGGCTTGCCCATCGTCCACGATGTGCCGGGCTGAAACAGATCGGGAACTTGATCTTTGGCAATGCGCAAACTCTCCTCGGCCAGCATGCTGGTCAATGCAAAGTCCGGTCCGTAGATCAATATCTGGATGGGTGCGGCGGCCGTCGCCATCACGTCCACGCCCATCTCCTTGATCTGCAATAGCCGGACGCCCGGAATAGTAGCCACAGCCTCCTCTTGAATGGCATCGATCACCTGCCAAATGTCCTTTTGCCGTTCGTCCTTCGATGTCAGCGCGATCATCGCCGTGGCGCCGTTCTCGCGCATGGCCGCATATCCGGTAAAGTAAGCGCCCTCGTAATAGCCCGGTCCGCCCTCCGCGCCAACCTCCCACGCAACGCTGCGAATCTCCGGGTGCTTCTGCACAATCTGCTGAATGCGCCGCGTCGCCTCCTCCGTCGCCGCATAAGACGCGCCCGGCTGCATCTCCAATCGCAGATAGGCCTGGCTGATGTCGCCCAAGGGCATCATCTCGCTGCCAATAAAGTAGTAGAAGACCACGCCCACCGCCAGCGTCGCCTGAATGCGCACAAGGTTGGCAAAGCGATGTTTCAGCAACCATCGGATCAAACGGCCATAACCGCCTTCCATGCGGTCCAGCAGGCTCTGAAACGGTCCGATAACCCAGCGCTCGAACCGAGCCGGCCCCTCCGAAGCCCCCTCCAAATAGCGCGCGGCCAGCGTCGCCGTCAGCGTCATCGACACCAAGAACGACGCCAACAGGCCAAATATTAGCGGCCAAACCAAGCCGATAAACATCTGCTCCACAATCCCGCCCGCAAACAGCAACGGCACAAGCGCGATCACGATCATCAGCGTGCTAGCCGCCACCGATCGCCTCACTTCGCTGATGCCCTCTATCGTGGCCGTCTGGGCATCCTTTCCCATCTTCATGTGCCGCCGCACGGCGTGCAGGTCGATAATGGCGTCGTCCACCAATCGCCCGATGCTGAACAGCAGGCCGATCAGCGTGCTGGAATTGAGGCTCATTCCCATGGGCACAAGCGCCAGAATCGCCATCGCCATCGAGGTCGGAATCGCGGTCAGCGCGATCAGCGTCATGCGCCACTCTGCCAAGAAGAGCCACACGACCAAACCGGCTAAGACGACCGCCAATGCCAGCTCGAACCAGAGATTCTTCAGCAACACGTCCACGAACTCGGCATTGTTATAGGCCGTGCGAAACTTTAGGCCAGGATAGTCGCCCTCGATCGCCGCCAGTTCCTTCGTTACTGCGGCAATGACCTGGGGCGAACTGGCCGACGGGTTCTGCAGCACGTTCAGCGCGATCGCCTGGTCGGTCTGCCACTTTCCATCCGCCTGCCATTGGTGAAAAAAAACGCTGCGCCGCTCGTCCACCGTGTCAATCACATCGGCTACGTCGCGCAAAAAGACCGTTCGATCGCCGTCCGACCGGATGGGATACGCAGACAGTTCTTCTGCGGATCGCGCCAACAGATCCATCCGCACGACCTCTTCCCGGTCGCCTGTAGTCAATCGACCTGACGGGTTGGCACGGTTGATCGTGTCGATGGCTTGCTGCACATCGAGTATTGAAAGCCCGCGCGCCGCCAGCTTGTTGCGATCCACAATCGCCTGCATCTGCCGTCGATAACCGCCAAAAGCCGTTACCGCATGGATCTCCCCGCTCGTTCGCTTCAGTCGATCCGCGATCTCGTTCTCGGCGACCTCCCGAATCCGCGCCGGCGTCCAACGCTCGTCGCCAGTTATCGAAAGCGTCAGCACGGGCAAGTTCAGCGGGTCGATCTGGATCACCCATGACGGCTGCGCATTGGCCCCCTGCATCGGCAAATCGTCCTGCACAGCGGTCAACAGCGCCTGCACCTCGGTCAGTTTTCGCTGCATGTCCGCGCCGTAGGGAAACTCCAGCACAACAATGCTGTAGCCGTCCTGCGTGGTGCTGCGGATGTACCTCGCGCCCGAGATGGTCGTCATCCGCTGCTCGATGGGCTTGGTGTAGTAGGTCTCCATCTCCTCCGCGCTCATTCCGGGCGAGCGCGTTACCACGCCAACCTGCGGGCTTTCGATATAAGGCATCATGCGCCGCGGCATATAGAGCGCGATCGCGACGACCGCCAGCGCAACCATCGCAACGTAGAACGAGAGCACCGCCGACGGATGCCGCACGCTCCACTCGACCAGGTTGAAGCCTCTCAATGCTTGTGCCCTCCCGATTCAGAAGGAGCAAAGGCAGGCGGCGAGATCGATCCAGGACCGTGGGAGCCCCAATCGGTAGGGAATACCGGATCGCCCTCCACCAACGACCCGAACCCAAACACGATGACCCGATCCCCCTTGCCAAGACCGGAGATCACGGCGGCCCTATCCCGACTGGCGCCGCCCAGTACGATCTTGCGCCTAACCGCCGTAAACTGGGACGGAATCTCCTTAGGCACAAGGTCCATCTTGCAGATCGGACAGATTCCCGGCCCCTTCTGCTCGATTTCGGGATGCATGGGACAGGTATAAAGAGACGGCGTTTGAGCTTGATCCTTCGGAACCTCTTTCAATACCCATACAAATGGACGGCGGCCCTCGTCGTACTGAACGCTTCGCGCGGGCACGGTAATCGCCTCTTGAACCGCTCTCTGAAGGCTGATCTCCATCTCGGCATACTCGCCGACCGCAATGCGCCCGTCCCGATTATCCAGCCTAGCCTCCACAATCATCGTGCGCGAAGCAGCGTCCGCCTCGCGAAAGACCGTGGAGACCACTGCTCGATAAACCCGCTTCGGCTCGCTTTGCCGTTTGATGGCGACCGGAAAACCCGCCTGAATGCGCGCAGCGTCCTCCGCTGAGACCTTCGCCTGCGCTCGTACCGTTCGATCTTGCTGAAGCCGAAAGATCGGGTCGCCCGCCATCGCCACTGTTCCAGGATCGAGCAAACGCTCCGTGATGACACCTTCGTTCTGCGCGGTTATAGTCGAGTATCCTAAGTAAAGCTCGGCCACGGAGGCTGCGCCCCGCTGCGCCGCGACGGCCGCCTGCGTCTTGCGCCGTTGCGCCTTGGCCGCCGAAACTCGCGCTCGTGCCGCATCCGCTTCCTTCTCCGACGCCCTGCTCATGGCTTCAGCGCGCAGCGCTCGCGACTGCATGGCCGCCCGATTGGATAGGCTCTGCTCGATGCGTGCTTCGATCGCGACCCGCATGGCCCGAAGCGACCGAAGTTGCTCCCTTAGTTGCGCCAGCTTCGTGGACGCCATTTGAGCGTCCCGTTTGGAGACGAATCCCTTCTCCAACAGCGCCGCCGTTCGCGCCGATTCCGCCTCCCAATACTCGATCTCCGCCGCAATCGCCTGAGATTCAGCCGCGTTTTGCTCCCTCTCGGCTTCGACGGCCTTCTGCTCGGCTTGGGCCCCGGCCAACAGGCTCTGCGCTTCTTGAACCTCGGCCCTGGCCTGTTCAATCTTTTCCAGCGAAGCGAGCAGGCTCGCGTCGGCCTCCGAAATCGCCGCCGATGCCTGCTCGCTGTCTGCCTCGGCAGTTCCCACTGCTCCACGGGCTTCCTGAGACCGTGCCGCATACTCGGTCGGCTCGATCAGTGCAAGCGCCTGGCCCGGCCTGACACGATCTCCCGGATAGACTTTGGTATCGATCAACCGGCCCGTAACCCGCGCACGGACGACCTCCTCGTTTTCGGCGCGTATGGTAGCCGGATAGACGACCGTCGGCGCGAAAAGCTCAACCCGCACGGCCTCTGCTCCAACGGGAAAGACGCCGCGAGGAGGCTTCATCACGGACATGTCCATGCCTTGAGCCTCCAAGGGCGTCATCGCGCCTGCCGGGCGCTTGGTCTTAACGATCCACCAGGCGCCCACGATCAACACGGCCAAAAGCAACAGGCTTGTCGCAACGGACGCAGCTCTTTTCATGGCTCTCGCCCCCCTTAGCGCTGGCCGCCAGACTTGGCAATCGCCTGGTCGATCTGCGCCATCTTCACTAGGCTGTTCGGCTTAAACGCAATGTGAAGAGCGCCCTTATCGACGGTCGCCTTCGCCACGCCCGCAACCTTCGAGACCGAAGCAGCCGCCCTCGCCGGATCGCCCCGCATCAACTTCACCGAAAGCAGACCCGAATACTTGCCGAACTTGGGCCCCATCGCATGGGGGATCGAAGGCAAAGCGTTGACAATCTGAGAAACCGCTGCCTTGGCCTCGTCAAACCTCACGGTCGCGATGCCCGTTTTGTAGCTCAAATCGGCGGCTTGGACGCCCTTTATCGCCTTGATTCCCTGGACGACCGGAGCGACGCAACCCTCGCAATGGAGGTTGCCGACTTTGATGGCTACCGTCTGCACCTGGGCGCTGGCCGCGCCCACAACCGCCGCAAGCGCGGCGATGCCTATGAACTTGTACATGGATTTCCTCCTGTGTTAGCGTATAGCAGTCAAAGACAAGACTATATGCTCACACTGGAGGCGCGCGAGAAGGCTGATTGACGACAGGCGAATACGGTAGAAACTTCGGATGAAAAGCGATGACCGCACAACGGTCGAACGATGGAAGATGAAGGCTTGGCAGCTCGGTCGAAGCCAAAACCGACCACGATAAAACGGCATTCTGCGAAGCAACAGATTCGTCTCGCCCATCGGCCGCGCAGAGCGAACAGCCATGGCAAGCGTCCGATTTGGGAAGCTGCAGCGCCTCGCTCGATTGGCTTGCCGAGCAGCACGAATTGTTCGTTTGAGGCGCATGACAGTCGCATCGCTCCGTCAGCGCCAAACTCAAAGGCGCAAAGGCCAGCCAAACGGCGACCGGCGCCAACGTATAAACCGACCTGAACCAGGCCATGAAATCGAGTATACCCCTGCGTCTGCGCCGTTGCAAGCCTTAACCGTTCCATAACGCAAGCCAGAGTAACCTCAACCCCATGATAGCGCGCCTCGCTCTGCTCGTTCTGATGGCCCTCCAGCCCCAAGCCGTCAGCCTTGCCCCGGCGCTCTACACCGATCCCGTAACGCACGACGCCGACGACCCCGCTATCTGGATCAATCGGAAAAACGCCAGAGAATCGCGCATCGTCGGTACCGATAAAGATCAGGAAGGGGCGCTCTACGTCTTCGATATAAAGGGCAAAGTCCGCCAAATCGTCAAAGGTCTCAACCGTCCGAACAATGTGGACGTCGAGCAAAACAGTATCATCGGAGGGCTTACAAGAGACATCGCCGTAGCCACCGAGCGCGGCGCGCAACGCCTGCGCATTTTTGCCATCGACGCCGAAGGCCAACTGACCGACGTCTCCGGACAGACGAAACTCTTTGACGGCGAAGCAGGCGACCGAGCTGCCGCCATGGGCGTCGCGCTCTACAAAAGGCCGAAAGACGGCGCCGTCTTCGCCATCGTCTCGCGCAAATCGGGCCCCGCCGACGGCTACCTATACCAATACCGGCTGACGCCAGAACCGAACAACAAGATCGGCCTCGTCAAAGCTCGAGCGTTCGGCAAGTTTATAGGCGGTAACGAGATCGAGGCGATTGCCGTGGACGACGCACAGGGGATCGTCTACTACTCAGACGAGGGCTACGGCGTGCACCGCTATCGCGCCGACCCCGACGCGCCAAACGCCAGCCAGCCGCTGGGCGTCTTTGCCGCTACCGGCTTTGAGGGCGACCACGAGGGTATCGGCATCTATGCAACCGGGCCGCGCACGGGCTACATTGTCGTCTCCGATCAGCGCAAGGGCGAAAGTTGGTACTGGGTTTGGCGGCGCGACGGCGACTTTACAACGCCCCACAAGATCGTCAAGGGCGCGGACGACACGGACGGCCTCGATTGCGCCTCTGCAAGCCTGGGCGCGGCCTTCCCTCGCGGCCTGGTCGTCGCCATGAACAGCAAAGGCAAGAACTTCGCCGTCTACGATGCCGCCCGCTTCTTCTCGCTAAAATAGGCGCTATCGGCTACAATCTACCCATGCGATTGCAAGGCCGCTCCGCCTGGATCACCGGCGCCGCACAGGGGCTGGGCGCCGCCATCGCCGAGCGATTGGCGCAAGAAGGCTGCGACCGCCTGCTTCTATTCGACCTTCAACCCCTCGACGCAATAGCAGAGCGACTGAAGAACTACCGCGCCACCGTCCTGACCGTCCAAGGCGATGTCGCCAATGAAGACGACGTAGCCGAAGCCCAAGCCGTCTGCGCAGAAGACTTTGGCAGCCTCGACATCCTCGTCGCCAATGCCGGAATCTTGATCAGTGGCGAGGCAGTCAGCTTCGACACCGAAGATTGGTGGCGCGTGATCGAGGTCAACCTCATGGGCTACTTCCTTTGCGCTCGCGCCGCCGCCCAAATAATGATCGAACAAGGCTCCGGCAGCATCGTGCAGATCAACTCCAAATCCGGACTCAAGGGCAGCTATCGCAACTCGGCCTACAGCGCGTCCAAGTTTGGCGGTATTGGATTGACCCAAAGCCTGGCGCTGGAGCTGGCGCCGCACAACGTCCGCGTCAACGCCGTCTGCCCCGGAAACTTGCTGGATTCCCCCCTCTGGCAGCACAGTTTGTTCGACCAATATGCCGAAAAATGGCAACTTCCGGCGGAGTTCGTGCGAAAATATTACGAGGCGCAAACGCCCTTGGGGCGGAGTTGCCAATACGACGACGTCTGCGCGGCGGTGGTCTACCTCTGCTCGGACGAAGCGTCCTACATAACAGGAGAAGCGATGAGCGTTACAGGCGGACAGTTATGAAACTGGGCTTTTGGATCGCGTTGGCTCTGACGGCCGCGACCGGACAGGCGCAACTAAGGGTTGTAACATGGAACATCTCCAACTACAATGGTTCGAGAATGCCGGCCATCCGCACCGCGGTCTATGGCCAGTTCGAAGGCCGCAGCATGGCGCCCGACATCGTCATCACGCAGGAGTTCTTGAGCCAAGCGGCTGTGAACGACTTTCGCACCGCCCTCAACACCGCGACCGGCAGCCCGGGCGATTGGCAGGCCGCGCCTTTCATTAACGGCCCCGACACCGACAGCGCCTTCTTTTATCGTTCCTCCAAGGTCGCCTTCCTTGGAGTCGAGGTCGTCGCGACCGGCTCCTCAGCGTCCGACAATCAGCCCCGCAACACCTATCGATACGACATCCGCCTCATCGACTACGCCTCCGATGGCGCCCGGCTCTACTGCTACGCCACGCATATGAAGGCCGGCAACACCACAACCGACCAGCAGCGCCGATTGGTCGAAGCCGAGCGCATCCGAGCCGACGCGCAGACCTTGCCTACCGGCTCGCACTTCCTCTTGGGCGGCGATCTCAACGTTCCAAACAGCAATCAGGCCGCCTTTCAAACCCTCATCGCCAACACCGCCAACAATACTGGCCGCTTCTTCGACCCTATCAACACCTTGGGCAACTGGAACAATCAGATGGCCATGCGCTTTGTGCACACTCAAGACCCTTGGGCGAACATGGACGACCGCTTCGACTTCATCCTCCTCTCGTCCAACCTGATCGACGGCAACGGCTTCGACTACCTGGGCAATCCCGCCTATCCCTACAGCACGACCACATGGAACGATGCCAACCACTCCTACCGCGCATGGGGCAACGACGGCGAGAGTTTCGGCGCCGGCATCCGCACCACAGGCAACACAATGGTCGGCCCGGCCATTGCGCAAGCCATCAAGGACGCCGCGACCACCAACGGCCATCTGCCTGTCTTTCTCGATCTGCGCGTGCCGCCTAAGGTCGATTCCGATGAGGTCTTGGATTTTGGCGTCGTCTTTAAGGGCGCCAATCCCCTTCGTACGCTGATGGTATGGAACTCCGGCAATGTGGGACTTTGGACGGCTAACGGCATTGCCGCGCTGAACTACGATCTCGTCGCGAGTTCGGGCTTCGTGGCGCCCAGCGGATCGTTCAGCGATGCCGCGGGCGGAGGCGCGAACAGCCACATCGTGCGAATGCAAACAGGCTCGCTGGGCGTCAAGACAGGTACGGTTACCATTCGATCGAATGCGCCGGACGAGCCCGATCGCATAGTAACCGTGATGGGTCGCGTAGACCCGTCGGGCGATGTGGACGGTAACCGATGCGTGGATGACAGCGATCTCGCCGCAGTTCTAGCCGCTTTTGGCCAAACGGGCCAAGGCATAGACGAGGACGTGAACGAGGACGGCACTGTGGACGATCTCGACCTGGCGATCGTGCTCACCAACTTCGGCTGGGGCTGCTAGCGCCGCTCCTCTCGATACATCTCCATCAGCTTATCGCCAAACGGCCGCCCGTCCGCCCGCATAAAGCCGCGATTGCGACGCCCAATGCGATCCCCAACCTGGCTGCGATGCGCGGCCAACGCTTGTTGCTTGATCTCGGCAACCTCCGTTACGTCCACCGCTGTGTTCGGTCGGCGAGTGTGAAATAGGAACAGCCTGGGGCGCGGTTGGGGCAACGAAAGCCAGTATCGCCGCACGATCTTGCCCGTGCCTTCGTGGTCTAAGTGAAAGTACGGCGGGCGCGGCCAGACAGGATCGAACGTCAGCACGGCGTCCGGCTTGACATCCCTCCAAACGGCAACAATCTTCTCCAAAACTCGCCGATGATACCGCTGCACGCCACGATCGGGCATGTTCAGAAACTCCAATCGTTGGGCGCCGACGACTCTGGCCGCTTCTTCTTGCTCGGCCCTTCGTGTCTTGGCCAGATTCTGGCTGCCAATTCGATTGGGCCCCTTCTCGCCGTCGGTTACAATCACCATCGTAACCCTTGCGCCCGAATCGGACAGTCGTCTTAGGGTTCCTGCGGCGTACCAATCCAAATCGTCCGGATGCGCGCCGATCGCCAGCACGTTGCGTGCGGTCAGCAGCGCTTCGCCGCTTTGTTCGGCTTCTTCGGGCGTCGCGGTCAGTTCGGACTTTCCAAATGCGTATAAACCGGCCAATGCGATGCCCACGAACAGCCCTCCGACAGGCCACTTTGTCCAGCCTCTCCGTCGATTCGACTGCATCGCGTGATTCTACTTGATGGGAACGCCCTCGGAACACCAGGCTCCTGCCTGGCCCGACCAGTCTCTTGAGCCACCCAGAAGGGTGGCGTTCCGATTCAATAGGTATAATCCGCACGGAGCAGAGCCATGAGCCGAGAGTCCAGCGTATCCATACAAGACTATCTCAAAACCATCTATCACTTAACAGAAGGCGACAAACCCGTCAGTACCGGCGTTCTAGCGCGCCGACTGAACTGCACGCCCGCAGCCGTCAGCCAGATGCTCCCCTTGCTATCGGAGAAGGGCTGGGTCGTGCACCAACCCTACCGAGGCGTGCGACTGACCGAAACCGGCGTCAAGATCGCCGAAGAGATCGTCCGCCATCACCGCCTCTTAGAGCGATACCTCGTCGATCACCTGGGCTACGACGCCGACAACGCGCACGACGAGGCCGAGCGATTAGAGCACCACATCTCCGAAGAGTTCGAAGCCAAGATCGCCGAGATCATGAACGACCCCGAAACCTGCCCGCACGGAAGCCCCATTCCGCCCCGACGCTAATCCGTCAAAAACGTCTTCACAGCCTCGGCCAGCGTCCGAAACCCCATCAGCTCGATCCCCAACTTCCCTGCGCGCTGATAGTTGCCCCTGGGCATCGCCGCCTGCTCAAAACCCAAACGCGCCGCCTCCTTCAGCCTCGGCTCCGCGCTATTGATCGACCGAACTTCGCCCGCCAACCCCAACTCGCCCATGGCAACCAACCCTTGCGGCAACGGCCGGTCCCGCATCGACGATGCTGCCGCCAGCGCGATCGCCAGATCTGCCGCCGGTTCCTGAATCTTTACGCCGCCCGCCACGTTCACAAACACGTCCTGAGCGCCCATCCTCAACCCCAACCGCTTCTCTAACACGGCCAGCACAAGGCTCACTCGATCATAGCTGAGACCCGAAACCACCCTTCGCGGCGAATTGAGAAACGAGGGCGTCGTCAATGCCTGAACCTCCGTCAATAAGCACCGACTGCCCACCAAAGTCGGAAAAATAATCGAACCCGGCGCCGACGTCGCCCGCTCCGCCAACAGCGCCGACGATGGATTATCGACCGGCGTCAACCCTTTATCCGACATCTCGAACACGCCCAGCTCGTTCGTCGGACCAAAACGATTCTTCACAGCGCGCAAAGCCCGAATCGCGCCCGAGCCCTCGCCCTCAAAATAGAGCACGGTATCCACCAGATGCTCCAGCGCCTTCGGTCCCGCCACCAAACCCTCTTTGGTAACATGCCCGACCAAGAACAGCGCGACGCCGTGCTCCTTCGCCGTCTGGTGGAGCATCGCCGCGCACGCCCGCACCTGCGCGATCGAACCCGGAGCCGAATCGAGCGCCTCCGTATGAACGGTCTGAATCGAATCGACCACGACCATCCTGGGTGCTCTCCCAGCCATTAGCGAGCAGATCGCCTCAGCGTTCGTCTCGGTCGATAGCAGCAAAGAATCGCATTGCGCCGCGCCGATCCGCTCGGCCCGCATTCGCACCTGGCGAGGCGATTCTTCGCCCGATACATAAAGCGTTTCGCCATCTTGCGCCGCTTTGCTCGCAATCTGCAACAGCAGCGTGCTCTTGCCGATCCCCGGCTCTCCACCGATCAGCGTAACCGATCCGACCACTATCCCCCCGCCTACGGCCTGATCGAACTCGGCGATACCGCTGCTAAACCGCATGTCCAAAGTCTCATCGACAGATGTAATCGGAAAGGAAACAGCGGCAGACACAGGCTTGCGATCGACCACAGCGATCTCTTCGGTCAGGGTGTTCCATTCGCCGCATCCGGGGCACTTGCCCATCCACTTAGGCTGCGAGTGGCCGCAAGACGAACAGACATAGCGAGAAGACGTTTTGGGCACAGAGGGGATTATAGCTTAAAATTGGCGGGGCGCTTTAAGCCCCGCCAATGTAACATCAGTTACTCGGACGCACCGAAGTTGGTCAGAACGACTGCTAGGTCAATGTCGTCGATAACGCCGTCGCCGTTCACGTCGCCCCAGATAATCTCAGCGCTGCCGAACAGGAAGTCGCACAGCGTGACGCTGCCCGAAACGGCAAACGAAACGCCCAGACCGTTGTCCATGCGCCGAATGTTCAGACCGGTAACGGTCGCCAGGTCGACAGGCAGCGTCATCAGGCCCTGCTCGTCCACATACGAATCGTATCGTGTCGTGAAACCGGCAGTCACGTACTCGGCCTGCACCATGTTCTTGCGCATGCCTTCCTCAACGCCGTCGTTGTCCTGGTCAAAGCCAGCGATGAACGGATCGATGGGCTGAGCGCGCTCGGCCAAGGCGGAGTGATCCAACTGAAGGACCACATTGTGCGTGCCGCGCAGCGCGTAGGCAAAGCTACCGACCATCGACGTGGTGAAGGTGAACGCGCCGGCAGGAGTCTGGCGGCGGAAGGTGCAGCGACCAGGCTCTAAATGGACGTTGCCAGGGGTGCCGTTCGAAATGATCCAGCCTGCGCCAACGATCGAGTTTAGTTCCATCAGGAAGCCCTTGGTAAGCGGCAAAGGAACGTCGCCATTGGTTGGCGGCACCGGCACTGTAACGTACAGAATGTCGCCGGCAGCGGCAGGACCAAGGTTCAGAACGCCGCTTTCCCAAAGCACTACGCTGCTGACGAACGGGTCGTCGGCAGAGGTGCCGTTCCAATTGCGCAGTCTCAGATTGATCGCTACATTGCCGACAGCAACAGGAGCAAACAACAGCACGTCCACTTCGTAAACGCATGCCACGGGCGACGTAACGCTCCAAGGTCCAAAGTACGCGCGACCGGTGCCGGCCGCGTTCAGACCCCCGGCCAACTGACCATGATCGCCCCAGGCAGTCGTGGCCCAGTTGGTGTCCGCAAAGTAGGTGAACGAATAGGTGCCATCGTCCGCCTGCTTCCAGATTGTGCTGTTGCTAAAAAGAACTGGGGGCCGCAGATCGCCCTGAATGCCGGCGTTCGGCGACAGGTTGATGCGACGAATGTTGATCTGATCCTTGTTCAAGGTAACGACTTCAGGCGCAATCTCCTGGATCTGGCTGAAGGCCGTACCTACGAGACCGACCAAGGCTGCGCTGACCATCAAGCTAAATCGAGCTTTCATTAACGGTTACCCTCCTTTGGGCAATGTTTTTGGTGAGGCAAGCCACCTTACGCTCGGCATGCCCCTACTCTTGCCCCATATTATACAACAGATTCCAGCCCCGTGCAAAGTTCCACCGAGAAAAACTCGCTAAATCTGCCAGAAAGCGCCAAGAACCTGACAAAAAGGGCAGAGACCATGCGGCCCCTGCCCTTCGCTGAGTTTGATCGAAGAACGACTTACTCGGACGCGCCGAAGTTGGTCAAGACCACAGCAAGGTCGGTGTCGTCAACGATGCCGTCGCCGTTCACGTCGCCCCAGATAATCTCGGCAGCGCCGAACAGGAAGTCGCACAGCGTGGCGCTGCCCGAAACGGCAAACGAAACGCCCAGACCGTTGTCCATGCGTCGCAGCGTCAGGCCGGTAACGGCGGCCGTATTGACAGGCAGCGTTACGACGCCCTGCTGATCCACATACGAATCGTAGCGAGTCGTGAAACCAGCGGTCGTGTAATCGACGGAGATTGTGTTCTTTCGCCAGCCTTCCTCAACGCCGTCGTTGTCCTGGTCGAAACCAAGCAACATCGGGTCGCCAGGCTGAGAACGAGGCGCCAGACCCGAATGATCGAGCTGGATGACCACGTTGTGCGTGCCGCGTACGCCCCAGGCCAGGTTTCCGATCATCGAGGTGCCCCAGACGTAATCAAAACCGTCGGCCTGTCGAGTGAAGCCCGACATGCCCGGCTCCGACCAAACGTTGCCAGGAAGCGCGTTGGAAATGATCCAACCGGCGCCGACCAACTGTCGAACCTCAAGGAAGACGCCCTTGCCCATTACCAATGGGTTGCCAAGGCCGTCCGCATCGACGGGAATCGAAACGTACAGGATATCGCCAGCCGCCACAGGGCCGAGATTCAGAGAACCGCTCGTCCACAACAACGGCTGGTTGGCAAACGGATTGCTGCCGAAGGTGCCGTTAAAGTTGCGGAGACCCACTTCCAACTGAGCGTTCGCATTGGCCGCAGGCGCAAACAGCAGGATATCGACCTGATAGACGCAGGCATTCGGATCCACATTGTTGTCGTTCCATGGGCCATAGTAAGCAGGACCGGTCAAAGCGGCATTGCGACCGCCGGCCATCATGCCCTGGTCGCCCCAGAACGAAGTAACGAAGTTGCCCTCGCCAAAAAACTGGAACGAGTAGGTGCCGTCGTTGCCGTAGCGCAAAATCTGCGATTGGCCGAACAGCATAGGCGGCTCGATCGTGCCCTGAACACGGGCGTTTGCCGCCAAGTTGATGCGGCGGAGATTGATTTGATCCTTGGGGAGTACGACGGTGGTCGGCTCGATCGTCTTCATCTGACTGAAAGCCGTACCAATCAGGCCGACAAGCGCGGCGCTGACTAAAACGCCAAAACGTGCGTTCATAAACGGTTACCCTCCTTTGGGCATTGGGTTTTCCCGTCGACAACCGTTGCCAACGGGTCTTTGACAAACAGTATACACCAGAATCGCCCGAACCGTACCGCTTCTTCTGTAATTTCGCGGGAATGTGGGTAAACTCGCACCATGCGCCTTAGCCTCAATGGGCTACATCTCGAAGCCAACCACGGCGCGTCCGAGGTCGAGAGAGAATCCTCCCGACCGTTTCTGCTCGACATCGAACTCGAACTGCCCGACGATTGCGGCTCGCTCGACAATCTAAGCAACACGGTCGATTACGCGCAAGTCGCCAGCCTCGCGATAACCGTCTGCTCAAGCCCGGCTCGAAACCTCATCGAAACGGTCGCCAAATCCACCGCTCGCGCAATTCTCGACCAGTTCGAGCCTGTAGAATCGGTTACAATCCGCCTCAGCAAGCTCAACCCGCCAATGGACGCCCAGTGCGACGCGGCCACTGTCGAATACACTCTCAAACGATGAAAACTGGCAAAATTGTGGTCGGAATCACAGGAGCGAGCGGCGCGATCTACGCCGTTCGTTTCATAGCGCAAGCGTCGGCCATCTACCAGCAAGTCTTCTTAACCTACAGCCCTCAAGCCCTCCAAGCGCTTCAAGTCGAAATGGGTTTCGATGGCAACGAAAGCCATCTTCCGACCTTCCTCGCGCCAGGAAACGAAGACCGCTTGAAAATCATGGATCGCACCGACTACTTCGTCCCACCCGCCAGCGGCTCCTTCCGCCACGACGGCATGGTGGTCGTGCCCTGCTCCATGGGCGCGCTCGGCCGCATCGCCAACGGCGTCTCCGACGACCTGATGACCCGCGCCGCCGACGTCTGCCTGAAAGAACGGCGCAAACTGATCCTCATCGTGCGCGAAACCCCCTTCAACCTGGTCCATCTGCGCAACATGGTCGCCGCTGCCGAAGCAGGCGCCCAAATCCTCCCCGCCAACCCATCCTTCTACAATCGCCCCGCCACCATCGAAGAACTGGTCGACACCGTGGTCGCCCGCATCCTCCAAAACTTGGGCCAAGATCAAAACCTGGTGCCTGAATGGGGCGTTACCTAGTCGCAACCCGGCGATAGAGTTCCGCCACAATCTTGGCTGCCGCCTCCCACGTGTACCGCTTGGAACGCTCAAGCCCCTTTTTCCTTAACTCTTCTCTTCTATCTCCAATTCCACAAATAGCGTCCGCCCATGCTTGAGGGTCGTCCGGCGGAAGCAAGATCGCTGCATCGCCCAACACCTCGGGCAGCGATGAGGCGTTCGACGCGATCACAGGCGCCCCGCACGCCATCGCCTCCGCCGGCGTCAACCCAAAACCTTCATACAGAGACGGATGCAACACCGCCGTCGCATGGCTATAAGCCGCAGGCAAATCCTCGTCCGCGATCTGCATCTCATGCCCAGCCCCGCTCAAGATCAATCGCGGCGCATCGCCCAGCATCGAAACCGCCTCTCGCGCAAGCCCCCAGTTCTTGCGCAGAATGTTCGATCCGACTCCCAAAAAGTACTCGCCTTCAATAACCCTCTCTCGGCTCGGCGCGAACCGCGCATCGATCCCATTGTAAGCGACCGCAACCTTCTCCTCGACAATCCCCATCCGCTGAACGATCTCGCGCCTCGAAAACTCGGAAACCGTCAGCACCATCTCTGCCCTTTCACAAGACTTCGGCACAAGGCGCGACAGCAAGAACCGATCCTTGGGCGAAAACCAGCCGGGATTCGCCAAAAAACTCACATCGTGCACCGTGGTAACCACAGGCGTCCGAAAAAAAGGCGACACCGTGTACTGAACGTGCGCAACGTCCGCCTTCGCCCGCTTGGCCGCCAGCGGCAACCCCAATAAACTCCAAACCCTGCCCGGCAACCGGCCATTGTCCAACAAAATCAATTCGATTCCCGGCTCTTGTCGCAATGCGCCGACCAACCCGGCCCAATACGAACGATTCGACGACGCCCGCTCGCGCAATGGCCGCGCATCGATGGCAATCCGAATCACACCGCCCCCAACGGCGATCGCTCCATCGCCGCCCATCGCCGCGGATACTTGGAATCGGTCGCTCCAATCTTCAAAAACCTAACCAGTTCGTCGTCCAACCGCGACAACTCGCCCTTCAGCGGCTCCCTTATTCCTTCGGGCAACCCCCTATCCCGATTGTGCAAAATCGCAACCCCGCCGACCTTCAACAATGGCGCCGCCAATTCCAGCGCGATCGGCAAGGGCGCCAATGCCCGCGCAACCGCCAACTCATACCGCTCGCGATGCGCAACATCGCGCCCCAACTCTTCCGCCCGACCGCATACCGCGCTCGCATTCAAACCCAGCTCATCCACCACCGAGCGAAGAAAATCGCACCGCTTCGCCCGACTCTCCAACAAAACCCACTCAATCTCCGGCCGTGCAATGGCCAAGGGAATCCCCGGCAGGCCAGCCCCCGATCCAATGTCGATAGCCAAGCGCGCCCCTTCGGGAATGTGCGCGACAACCCGCAACGAATCCTCTATGTGCCGCACCAAGGCCTCCTCGCGCGGCACCGCGGTCAGGTTCATCGTCTCGTTCGCCGCATACAGCATGTCTAAAAATCGCTCGTGCACAACCGTAGAGTACCGCAGGGTAGGACGCCAGTTCGACGAAAAGTAAACCCGTGCTCACAGCCCAACAAGCCTTGGATCGTCTGTTAGAAGGCAACCAGCGATTCGCCCTGAACCTGGGCGCTCGGGCTGGCGCTTTCTGTGCCGCTCGTAGAGAACAGTTGCTAAACGAACAGAAGCCGTTCGCAATCGTGCTCGGCTGCTCCGATTCCCGCGTGCCGGCCGAAATCGTCTTCGACCAAGGCCTAGGCGATCTCTTCGTCATCCGCATCGCCGGCAACATCGTCCAACCCTCTCAAATCGGCAGCGTCGAGTTCGCGGCCCACATGTTCGGCGTCCGCCTGGCCGTCGTCCTGGGGCACACTCAATGCGGCGCCGTGCAAGCTGCGCTGGATGCCGCCAAAGACAACGCTCCGGCGCTATCGCCCAACATCGAAACCATCGTTGATCGCATTCGCCCGGCTATCCGACACTTAGCGGATGCCGATCTGGACGAAGCCGTCAAAGCCAACGTCCGCCACTCGGTCGATCAACTGCGCAACGGATCTTCAATCCTACTGAACCTGCAGGAGAACGACGGCCTCTTAATAGTCGGCGCCGTCTACTCGCTCGAAACCGGATACGTCGAAATCATCGACCCTTAACCAGCGAAAACCTCGGCCAAGAATGAGGTCAGATGCTCCCAGGATCGCCGATCAGCCGTCGCATTGTACGCATTGCCGCTCGCAACGTTGTTCCCGGCAAACGGATTGGTAAAACTGTGCACCGCGCCGCTGTACGCGATAAACTGGTAATCGACCTTCGCCTCTTTGAACTCCTTGAGCATGGCGTTCAATTGACTGTCCGGCACCAACGGATCGTCCGCGCCGTGCGAAATCACAACCTTAGCCTTAATCCGTTTCGTGCCTTCCGCGTCCAGCGTCGGGCTGCCGTGAAAGCTGACCGCCCCGCGAATATCCGCGCCCGTCCTGGCCAGCTCGACCGCCGCCGTGCCGCCAAAACAGTAGCCGATCACGACGATCTTGTTCGCATCCACTTTCGGGTGCTTCTTCAAAGCGTCTAACGCGGCCGTCAAACGCTTGCGAAACAGCGGCATATCGCCTCGATACTTGGCCGACTCGCGCATCGACCCGGCCGTGTCGGTCGGGCGCACGCCCTTGCCATAAATATCGCCCGCAAGCGCCACATAGCCCATTCCGGCCAGCTGCTTGGCCCGATTGCGCTCGTAATCGTCGATCGAGTTCCAATCGTGAATGATCAGCACGCCGGGGCGTTTGCCAAGCGCGTGATCGTCGTAGGCGATGTAGCCCTCCATCGGGCTGTCGCCTTCTTTATACTCGTAGGGCTCGGCCACCACGTGCGCTGAGGCGACGGTAAACATCGACAGAGCGAGCAACGCAACTAAGGTGTTCATGCCCGCAATTCTACCCGTCCGAGTAAAATCATCCCTATGAGCGCGCAGATCAAATACCTCGGTCATTCCACCTTTCTCGTACAATCGCCCGACGGCAAAAAGATCCTATTCGAACCCTGGGTGCACAATAACCCTGCCTGCCAAGACAAGACCCTGCCTAACCTCGACCTAATCCTCATCTCTCACGGCCACAGCGACCATATGTGGGACGCGGCGAAAATCGCAAGCGAAACAGGACAGCCCCCAACGCTCTGCATCGTCGAAATCGCCGACTATCTCGAAGATTCGCTTCCCTCGGTCGTCGGAATGAACAAGGGCGGCGCCTATCTTCACGGCTCGCTTAAGGCAACGTTCGTCAATGCCCACCACAGCAGCAGCCTGGTCGAAGAAACCCCGTCCGGTTACGTCAATCGCGTCGGCGGCGATCCAGGCGCCTGGGTGCTCAAAATGGACGGCGGCCCAACTATCTACCACGCGGGCGACACCTGCGCCTTCGGCGATATGAAGATCATCATGGACCTGCACAAGCCGGACGTCGCCATTCTCCCAATTGGCGACCACTACACCATGGGGCCCGAAGAAGCCGCCTACGCCGCCAACATGATGGGCGTCCCCAAAGTCATCCCCTGCCACTTTGCGACGTTCCCGATCCTAAGAGGGCGCCCCGAAGAGATGGCGCCGCACTTGAAACAAGGAATCGAACTTATCGCGCTACAGCCCGGCGAATCGACCTCGATCTGATCAGCACGCAGGCAAAAGCCGCGCCGGTCGCGTCCAAAACGATGTCCAGTGGATTGCCGGTCCGATTGGGCACTAGCGCCTGATGAATCTCGTCTGCCGTCGCCACGACGACTGCAAGCAAAAATCCGACAATCAGCGCCTTCCCAATCGACCGACCGAACCCGCGCACGACTGCAAGCACAATCAGCGAAGCCAGCACAGCGTACTCGACAAAGTGAGCAACTTTACGAACAAGGAAATTGATGGTCTCTAACTGCGAAGCCGACAGACGCTCCAACAACGACGGCCATACGACCCGCAGAATCTGCTCCACCAACTCGCCGGTCTCATCCCCGCCCCAACTTTTGGTCGAAAACCAAGCGATCAGCCCGATCCACGCCAGCGCGGGCAACGACCAGGCAATCGCGCGCATTACAACTCCTTAATCGCCCGGATGACCTCTTCGGCGTGCCCGTCCGGCTTCACTCTTGGCCATACTCGGCGCACAATGCCCTCTTCGTCGATCAAAAACGTCATTCGTGCCACGCCCCAATACTTCTTCCCATAGTTGTTCTTCTCTTGCCAGGCGCCGAAGGCCTCCGCCAACTCATGATTCTCGTCCGCCAACAACGGAAAGCCCAGCCCAAACTTCGAATCGAACTTTGTATGAGACTTGACAGAATCGGCGCTGACGCCAATCACCACAGCGTCCAACTCGGCATACGCCTCCAAACTATCCCGAAATCCGCAAGCCTCAACCGTACATCCAGGCGTATCGTCCTTTGGATAAAAATACAAAACCACCTTCTTGCCCCGATAATCGCTCAATTTGACCGTGTTTCCATGCTGATCGCTCAACGCGATGTCAGGAACCTGATTGCCTTCCATGCTCTACCTCAATGGCTTTTGATTGATGATCAATTGCTCGTGCGTCTCGCGCTCGACAATGAGCCGAGCCTTGCCCCGATCGACCAGCGCCATCGCCGGGCGCGGGTAGCAGTTATAGTTGCTGCTCATCGAATAGGTATAAGCCCCAGCCGACAAGGCTACCAATCGGTCGCCGGTCTCCATTGCGGGCAACTCAATCGCATCTTCCAACAGGTCGTTCTCGCAATGCTTGCCGACCAGCCGATAGCGATGAGTCGCCGCCTGACTGGCCTTCGATGCGGCCAAATAAGTATACCGAGAGCCATAAAGCTGAGGCCGCGGATTGTCCGACACGCCCCCGTCGACGCTCAAGTAAGTGCGAACGCCCGGGATCTCCTTAATCGCGCCTACTGTATAGACAATGTAGCCCGACTCCCCAACGATCGACCGTCCAGGTTCGACCTGAAGCTCGATCGAATCGCTGACGACGCCCCTCAGTTCGGAAGTTACAACTTCGGCATACTCGGCAATGGTCGGCAAGTCGTCCGACGGCAAATACCGGATACCCAACCCCCCTCCAATATTAAACTTCGAGGATCTAAACTTATACTTTTCTTCGGCAAGAGCCACAAATTCGGCCATCAGTCGGACGGCCTCTCGAAACTCTTCCAAGCGTGCGATCTGCGATCCGATATGACAATGAAACCCGGCCAGATTCAGCTTCTTCGCCCGCCGGATCGCCCCGCCCGCATCTGCAAGCTGAAACCCAAACTTTGTATCCGATTGACCTGTTCGAACAGAAGGATGGGTCGTCGGATCGACCCCGGGCGCCATCCTCAACAAGATTTCTACCTCGACGCCCATAGCCTCCAATCGCTCCAACTCCAGAAAGTTGTCTACAATGATCGACCCAATTCCCGATTCCACGGCGAACCGCAACTCTTCCATACTTTTGTTGCTTCCATGGAAGTGGATTCGAGAGGCGGGAAAGTCAGCCCTCAATGCGACGAATAGTTCCCCGCCCGAAGCGCAGTCAATGTCCAAACCCTCTTCCTCTATGATCTGAGCGACCGCGATCGTCAACAGTGCCTTAGCCGCATAATGAACCCCGACCCTTGGCCACCGAGATTCGAACTCGCGCCGATACGACCGGCATTGATCGCGAATCGCCTGTTCGTCTAAAACATAGAGGGGAGTGCCAAATTCATCGGCCAACTCGTCGATTGAGATTCCGGCGACGCAAACTTGGCCTTTTTCGTCGATTACAAAGGGCATCGAAGGAACCGAAGTTTACCTGAAGGTATAATGGCTGGCGATGCGGGCGTAGCTCAATGGTAGAGCTCCAGCCTTCCAAGCTGGTGGTGCGGGTTCGATCCCCGCCGCCCGCTCCAGCGATTAACGTTGCCGGCTCAGTTTCTCGATCACGAGCGCCAGCGCCTGAATCCCAAGCCGCTCCCCTTCTTCAGTCTCAAGCATCTTGAACAGTTCGCGCACACCTGCAACGCCCGGCAACGCAACGCCCAACCGATCCGCCTGCCTCATCACCAGCCTCAAGTCCTTCTGAAGCAGTTTGACCATAAAGCCCGGGTTAAAGTCCCGCTTTGCAATCCGCGTCCCCAAGTTCTCCATCGCCCACGACCCAGCCGCGCCCGAAGAGAGCGCCTCGATCGTCGTATCCAAGTCCAGCCCGGCCGCAGAAGCAAAAGTCAATGCCTCGCACACGGCCAAGATGCCCGTCGCCACCGCAATCTGATTGGTCAACTTCGTCATCTGGCCCGATCCCGATTCGCCCGTGTGGATGATCTTGCGACCCATCGCCTCGAACGCAGGCCTCGCGCGCTCGAACGCCAACCGATCGCCGCCCACCATGAATGTCAGCGTCCCGGCCTCCGCGCCCCACTGCCCGCCGGTGATCGGCGCGTCCAAAAACGCGATCTTCCCTGCCTCCGTGGCAATTGCTCGCGCCGTATCGGGAGATACGGTGCTGCAATCGATCCCGATTGATTCCAGACTCAAGTGGGGCAGCGCTGTCCGCCAAACGGCCAAAACTGTTTCATCTTCGGGCAAACAGGTGAATAGAATCTCCGCCTGGCGCGCGCAATCTTCCACAGAATCTGCCGCCATCGCGCCTTGCGAGACCAATCGCTCGACCGGGCCAATGCTGCGATTGAAAACGCGAACGGGAAAACCAGCCTTGACCAAGTGGCCCGCCATCGGGCGCCCCATAATGCCAAGACCAATGAAGCCGATAGGGATCATAAAGAGAATGGTAGCCCCAGCGGGATTCGAACCCGCGTTCTCCTGGCTGAAAACCAGGCGTCCTAGGCCGCTAGACCATGGGGCCGACTGCACCCCGATTATACCTGAACAACCTATCGCGAGATCGTGTAAGCCAACTGAAACAGCACGTCCTGCTTGCCGCCTGTCGAGGGTATCCAGCTCATCCATCGATTGGGAAAACCATTGTGCGACCGAAAGTTCACCGCCGCCATCAGATTCGGCGAAAAAACATACCGAGCCCCTATCGTGGCCATCTTGCCCGGCTCCATGCCGCCGCCAATATCAAGATAATCCAATCGACCGACCAGCGTTAGTTTCTCGATGCCAGGCACACGATAATACAGGTCGACATACGCGCCCCTATAAGGATTGAGAAACTTGCCCGAGACAACCTCGCCGCGCACGAGCAGTTTCGAGTTCGAATATCGAATATCGAGGCCGCTCACCTTCGCCCGAACGTTCTGATTTCCGTTAGGCCATTGCGCAAACTTGCCTTGCCAGTGGCTGACGCCCACGATCCAATCTCCAGGGTTGATCTGTACCCTCGCGACCTGCGTCTCCATCTTGTGGTCGGTGTTCCAGACGCTTGTCGCAAACCCTTCCTGCGCTGCAGCCTCAATCTGAAGCTCGCCGCCGTTCCATCGCGCATAAACCCCAGGCGCAGTCCAATCCAAATTGATGAATGCGTAGTCGTTCCGCGCCATCGGATAGTAGATCAGCCCGCTATTATAGGTCTCCTCGTGGTCGTATATGCCAAAAGGCAACCGCACCCTTCCCGCCCGTGCCGCAAAGCCGTCCTTCTCTCCTTCAATATAGGCCTCGATCACCCGAACCTCGCTCCAGGCTCGAACGCCATGAAGCTTCCCGCTCCACTGGTCGTCAACCCGCACTTTGAGGCTGGCAGACGATGAGTAAATCTCGCTGTTCATCGGCGCCGAACTGAATCGAGTGCGAAAATCGTTCACCAAGTCCAAGTGAACCTGCGGCTGAGCAACGGCCATACCGACCAAAAGCACAAACGTCAAAAGATATCTCATCTTCCTTAGTCCCTCTTTGCATCTATTGTCGGGAAGTTCCACCAAAACTTCTCGCTGGCACGAATGCGGTGAATCGGGCAGCCAATGTGGAATATGCAAGGCAGGAGGCACAGAACAATGAAAAGAATTGGCTTCGCCGTGATCGGCGCATGGGCGATATTGGGCGTAGCGCAAGATTCAAGCCTGACTGTAACGGGACAGGTCAACCTCCCAGACGGATCTCCGGCCAAAGAAGCTGTCGTCTTCTTGCAAGGCGCAACCAAGGCAAAACCAATGCGCAATGCCGTGATCGACCAGCGGGACAAGCGCTTCGCGCCCCGCGTCCTGGTCGTTACCACCGGCACAACGGTCGAGTTTCCGAACAACGACACGGTCTTTCACAACGTCTTTGCCTACTATAACGCTAAGAAGTTCGACCTCGGCATGTATGCCAAAGGCAAAACAAAGTCTCAAACCTTCGACAAGCCCGGCGTGGTCGCATTGCTCTGCAACGTCCATTCCGGCATGAGCGCATACATCTACATCGTCGATACGCCCTACTTTGCCGTTACCGATTCCAAAGGCCGTTACGAAATCAAGGGCGTGCCTGCCGGCCAATACAATCTCATCGCCTGGCACGAAGCAGGGCACACCTCCGAGCGTAAGGTAACGCTCCACAAGGACGGCGACCTGACCTACCCAATAAGACTTAAAAAATAAATGCGCAATCTCCCGATCCGAACCAGAATCTGGGCGCTCTCGGCGGGCGGCGCCCTGCTCTTTACCCTGACATTGGTCGTTTGCCTCTGGTTCGTCGCCAACGTCGAGAGTTCGCGAATGCTTCGCCACGACGCGAAAGCAGCACGAACAATGTTCTCCTCGATCCTACAGGAGCGAATGGAGCGTCTCTCCGCACAAAGCCAACTTCTGGGCAGTTGGCCGGCCTTTAAGGCGCTGATCCAAACGCAAGACCGCGCAACCATGTCCGACGTGCTACAGGAGTACCAAGTCAAGATGCAGGCCGAAAGCATGGTTGCCTTTGACCGCGACGGTAAGGAGATAGGCCGCACGGGCTCGGTCGCATCCGTCAATATCAAACCCAAATCCAATACCGAAACGACCGCCACCATCGAAACGGTCGCCGGAGCCTCGGCCGTCGTGGTCGTCGCGCCCATTCTCATTCATGGCTATCACTGGGGCTCGCTCGTCGTATTGGACGAAATCGACGATCGCCTCTTACAAAACCTAAGCGCCGCCATCGGCGCCGAGGTCTCCATCGTTAGCAACGGCAAGACGCTCGCCTCGTCCATCTCGGGCATCGAATCGGCCCCGACCCAGCCAGATCGGCCGACCGAAATCACAATCGGCGGCCAGGTTTACCTCGGCCTCTATTCATCCGCCGAAAGCATTGGCAACAACTCGAACGTCGGGCTCGTAACTTTACGAAAGAAACACGAGGCGATGGCGCCCTTCGCACGCATTCGCATCGCTCTTATCGCCCTTTTTGTCGTCGCGCTGATCGCCTCGATAGCCGCCGGCGCCCTTCTCGCCAAAAGCGTTACGAGCCCGCTCCGAGAAGTCGTGAGCGCCGCGGAAACACTGAGCAAAGGCCAATGGCCCGATGCCCTTCGCACCACGGCCAACGATGAGATCGCTATCCTTAAGCGCTCCTTTAACGACATGGCTGTCGCGCTAAAACAGGGGCAAGACAAGCTTATCGCCATGCTCGACATCGATCCGCTGACCGATGTGCTCAATCATCGTTCCTTCCAAGAGCGACTGCGACAGGAAATCACGCGAAGCCAGGCAACCCAATCGCCCCTCTCGCTCGTGCTTTTCGACATCGACGCGCTGCGCAAACTGAACGAAGAGAAGGGAATGACCCACGGCGACGAACTCCTCAAAAAGACCGCCTGCACGCTTCAAATGCTCCTGCCAGAAGTGGCCATTATCGGACGCCACGGCGGAGACGAGTTCGCATTGCTCCTTCCGACCTACGACCTGGAGCGATCGGAACAGGTCGCCCAATCCTTGCTGGACAAACTCAACCTGGCATTCGGCGGTTCTGCGCGCTTTCACGTTGGCTGCGCCTCCATCGATGAGACGCCGGCAGGCCCGACGCAATTAACCCTGGCGGCAGAAATGGCCTCCCAAATGTCAAAAAGCATGGGAGGCAAAAAAGTCGCCCGCTTCGAAGCCATTGACGGATTCGGCCCGAACGCCGATCCATACCATCTTCAAGAGTTTCTGCGAGATGGCAGCCTGGCCACCATCCAAGCCCTAGCCGCCGCAGTCGATGCCAAAGACCCCTATACAGAGGGACATTCGCGCCGAGTGGCCGAACTCAGCGCCCGGCTTGCACAGTTCGTCGGCCTCCCACAAAGCGAGGTCGAATTGATCCGAATTACCGGCACGCTGCACGACGTGGGCAAGATCGGTATACCCGACTCCATCCTTAAAAAGGACGGCCCCATGGATCCCGACGAACGCGCCCTGATGGAAACCCACCCCGTCCTCGGCGAAATCATCGTCGGCAAGGTGCCCCAACTCGCCACTACGCTTCCCGGTGTACGACACCACCACGAAACTTGGAACGGCAAAGGCTATCCCGACGGATTGACTGGCGAAGACATTCCTCTCATGGCCCGAATCCTCGCCCTCTCCGATAGCTTCGACGCCATGACTTCAGACCGTCCTTATCGCAAAGGGATGGGTATCGAAAAGGCCCTCGGCATCATTGAGAACGAACTCGGAGAGCAGTTCGATCCTTTCTTAGGCGCTCGCTTCTTAGAGATGATGGGCGCCGATGCCGCCGAAAAAGCCGCATAGGATTCCATCTATCTCCGTCGAATCCGGGCTATACTGAACAGGTACGCCATGCGGCCGCATCTTTGGTTCTTGCTTAGTCTTGCACCGGTCGGGATCGCCATTGCGGTGGTCGGCTCTCAACCGGCGCCGCGCCGCGTCAACTTCGCTGCCGATGTGCTGCCCGTCCTCCGACGCGCCTGCTTCGAATGCCATGGCGCAACCCAACAATGGGGCGGCCTTAGGCTCGACAACGAGGCCGGCGCGCTGAGAGGCGGCATCACCGGGCCGGCCATCGTCAAAAGGAACGCCGCCAATAGCAACATCGTCAAACGCATCCGAGGCTCTGGCCAAAAACGCATGCCGCCGATCGGCTACGACAATCTGACGCCCCGCGAGATGAACCTGATCGAACGCTGGATCGATCAAGGCGCAGAGTGGAACGAACCGGAAAAGTTAAACTTTGAAAACGAAATCCTACCCATATTCCAAGGTTTCTGTCTAGAGTGCCATGGCTCCGAAAAACAAGGCGGACAACTCCGCTTGGACAACTCCAAGGACTTCTACAAAGGCGGACAGTCGAAAGCCCCGGTCGCGCCGGGCCGTCCCGAACACAGCGTCTTGATGGATCGCATCCTGGGTAAGAACGGCGAAGAGCGCATGCCCTTTGGCCGACCACCCTTGCGCGACGACCAGATCGCCAAAATTAAACGCTGGATCGAAGAAGGCGCTCATTGGCCTCAAGAACTGGACGACAAAAAACATTGGGCCTACATCCCGCCCGTCCGTCCAGAACTGCCCAAAGTCGGCAACCCAAAGTGGCCAAAGAACGAAATCGACTACTTCGTGCTCGCCCGCCTGGACAAAGAGAAACTCAAACCTTCTCCCGAAGCCGACAAAACGACGCTCATCCGACGCCTCTCCCTAGACCTGACGGGACTGCCTCCCTCGCCAGAAGAAGTCGACCGGTTTCTCGCCGACAACTCCCCAAACGCCTACGAAAAACTGGCAGACCGACTGCTCGCATCGCCTCACTATGGCGAGCGAATGGCGCAAAAGTGGCTCGATCTGGCCCGGTACGCCGATACCAATGGGTACGAAAAGGATCTGCGCCGCGAAATTTGGCCTTACCGCGACTGGGTAATTCAAGCCTTCAACCAGGACATGCCCTACGACCGCTTCACCATGGCCCAATTGGCAGGAGACCTGATGCCCGAAGCCACGGACGAAGATCGAATCGCAACCGGCTTCTCGCGCAACACCATGTTCAACGAAGAAGGCGGCGTCGATGCCGACGAAGCCCGCTGGCTCCGACTGCTCGATCGCGTCAACACCACAGGCACCGTCTGGATGGGCGCGACCATCGAATGCGCGCAGTGCCACAACCACAAGTACGACCCCTTTAGCCAGCGCGAGTACTACCAACTGGTCGCTTTTTTCGAACCCAGCGAAGAGATCGCGCTAGATTTGACCGACGCCGAAAAGAAAAAGCAGCGCGAAGCCCTTCAGAAGGAACTGGAACCCCTGGACGAGCAGGCCAAAAAAGGCGAACCCATGTCCAAAGAGCTGGCCGACAAGATTCGCAAGCAGATCTCTGCGCTCCAAGGCCCCACCACCCTGATCCTTAAAGAAAACGGCGCCCAACCGCAAACTTACTTCAGACATAAAGGCTCTTTTCTTCTAAAGGGCGATCTGCTCCCTGCCGGAACCCCCGCAGCCCTCAACCCTTGGCCGACCAGCGTTCCAACCAACCGCCTCGGCCTGGCACAGTGGCTCACCGATCCCAAGAATCCGCTGACCGCCCGCGTCCTCGTCAATAGATTGTGGGAGATGTGCTTCGGCACGGGCATTGTCGAAACCAGCGAGAACTTCGGTTTGCAGGGAGAACCGCCCTCCCATCCCGAACTCCTCGATTGGCTCGCGACCGAAGCCATTGCGCAAAAGTGGAGCATAAAGAAAATGCTGAAGACGATTGTCATGTCTGCAACCTATCGACAATCCTCCAAAGCGTCCAAAGAGCTCATCGCCCGCGACCCGAACAACAGATTGATCGCCCGAGGCGCCCGTTTCCGACTCGATGCCGAACTCTTGCGAGACAACGCGCTCGCCGCGTCCGGCCTGCTGTCGCGCAAAATCGGCGGACCGAGCGTCTTTCCCTACCAGCCCGACGGCATCTGGGACATCCCCTACAACGGCGACCAGTGGAAGCAAAGCGAAGGCGAAGATCGATATCGCCGGGGTCTTTATACATTCTGGCGGCGCACATCGCCCTATCCCGCAATGGTCGCTTTCGACGCCACCAGCCGCGAATATTGCACCGTCCGACGCGCCCGCACCAATACGCCGCTCCAAGCCCTCGTTACCCTCAACGACCCGGCCTACTTCGAAGCCGCCATCGCCCTCGCCAAACGCGCGATCGCCGACAGCCCGACAGACCCGATAACGCGCGCCTTCCGCCTTTGCACAGCCCGAAAACCCAAGGCGTCCGAGCTCAAACCGCTCAAAGAATTGTACAACAAAAGCCTTTCAAACTTTAACAAAAACGTCGATTTAGCCCGTAACTTGTGCGGCGAGGGCGCCAGCGCAGAATTGGCCGCCATGACCATGGTCGCTAACGTCATCCTCAACCTCGACGAGACCCTCACCAAGGAATGAAGCCATGAGCGACAACGACGCCCTAAGAGAACTCACCAGACGCCACTTTTTCAGAGCCTGCGGATACGGTCTCGGCACGATCGGCCTTAGCGCGATCCTAAACGACAAACTGTTCGCCGCCGATCCCACATCTGCAAAAAAGCCGCATTTCGCCCCAAAGGCCAAGAGCGTCATCTTCCTCTTCATGGCCGGAGCGCCGTCGCAACTCGACCTTTTCGACCACAAGCCCAAGCTCCAACAGCACAACATGCAGCCCTGTCCGGAGGAGATTCTTAAGAACGAACGCTTTGCCTTTATCAAAGGCGTGCCAAAACTCCTCGGTTCCCCTTACAAATTCGCAAAGCACGGCAAATCGGGACAAGAGATCAGCGAACTCCTGCCCTTCCTGCCCGAAATCGCCGACGACATCGCAATAGTAAGGTCAATGCAGACCGACCAGTTCAACCATGCGCCCGCACAAATCTTTCTCAATACCGGCCATGGCATCCCGGGCCGACCCAGCATGGGCTCTTGGCTTACCTATGGCCTTGGCAGGGAGAGCGCCGACCTGCCCGGATTCATCGTGCTCATTTCTGGTCAAAACAGACCTGACGGCGGCCACGCCTGCTGGAGCTCTGGCTTCCTGCCGACAGTCCATCAAGGCGTCGAATTTCGATCCAAGGGCGATCCTGTGCTATTCGTTTCCAACCCCAATGGCATGAGCGGAGAGATGCGTCGAGCCTCTCTTGACGCGCTCAACGAGATCAATCGCCAAAAGCATCGCCAAACCCTCGACCCAGAAATCGAAACCCGAATCTCAGCTTACGAACTCGCCTACCGAATGCAATCCAGCGTGCCCGAACTGATGGACATCTCCAAAGAGCCTCAGACAATTCTCGAAATGTACGGAGCCGAGCCGGGCAAGGCCACCTTCGCCAACAACTGCCTGCTGGCCCGCCGCCTCGTCCAAAAAGGAGTCCGCTGCGTGCAGCTTTACCATCGCGGATGGGATCACCACGGAACCGGCACGGGCGACGACATCGTCAATCGTTTGCCGCAACTCTGCCGCGAAACCGACAAAGCCGCCGTCGCCCTGGTCAAGGATCTGAAGGCGCACGGATTGCTGGACGAAACCTTGGTCATCTGGGGCGGCGAGTTTGGCCGAACGCCGATGAACGAAGAGAGAGACGGATCGAAATTTCTAGGCCGCGATCATCATCCGAAGGCCTTTAGCCTTTGGCTGGCGGGAGGCGGCATCAAGCCCGGCATCACGATCGGCGCCACGGACGAACTCGGATACAACGTAACCGAAGACCCGATCCATGTGCACGACCTCCACGCCACCATCCTCCATCAATTGGGCCTAGATCATCGCAAGCTGACTTACAAGTTTCAAGGTCGCGAGTTCCGGCTGACCGACGTCCATGGCCATGTGGTAGAGAAACTGATTTAGCGATTGGTACGCGCCGTGCTGTAGTCCAAGTAAAGGAGAACCTTATGAAGGCCATTTTGATCGCGCTCTGTTCCGCCAGCCTTGCCATCGCCCAAACGATCTACGACCCCGACATCACAGTAGAAACCGCGGCGATCGGCGGACTCAACCAACCCATCGCCATGGAGTTCCTGCGCAACGATAGCCCGATCGATATGTTCATCGCCGAACGAACGACGGGCAAGGTGAAGTTTTTTCGAAACGGCGCCTACGTCCGCGACGTGCTCGATCTTACGGTCAATTCCACCGGCGAGCGCGGACTATTGGGCATGGCGCGCGCGCCCGATTTCGAGACCACCGGACACCTCTACGTCTACTATTGCTACGCCATCGCCGACGGCGCGGCATGGGTCGAAAACCGAGTCGAGCGATATCGATACGACGGTACAAACCTGGTCGAACCGACCATCATCCTCGCCATCCCCAGCGATCCGCTCCAAACGATCACCGACCGACACCAAAGCGGGCCGATTCTCTTTGGGCCGGACGGCAAACTCTACGGCATGATCGGAGACATGCATCGAGGCCGATTGCACAACCCGCGACTGGAGCAGAACACCGACGCCAGCGCCGTTGCCGGCACCGGAGGCATCTATCGCCTCAATCCGGACGGCACAACGCCCAGCGACAACCCGTTCGTCTTCCACCCCGACCCATGGATAAAAAAACTGATCGCCTATGGGGTCCGAAACACCTTCGGCTTGACCTTCGACCCGCGCACGGGACAATTTTGGATGACCGACAACGGCCCCGACAAGTACGACGAGGTCAATCCCGTCAATTTCGGCTTCAACAGCGGCTGGCTCAAGATCATGGGGCCAGACGCCCGCAACGCGACCTATATGGAGAACAACAACACCGCCTTCAACGCCTCGGATCTGGTCATGCTGCCCGGAGCCTACTACAGCGACCCAGAGTTCAACTGGCTTTTCCCCATCGGCGTAACCAGCATTCTATTTCCCGATTCCGCTCGATACGACGACATCATGCGGAACAGCGTTTTGATCGCCGGTAGCAACGGACCGGGCAGAATCTATCGCTTTCCGCTCAATTCGCCCCGGACGGGCTTCGAACTTTTCGGCGCCTTGGCCGACAAGGTAGCCGACAACGACGCCGAACGCTTGGTTCACTTGTACGGCGATTTCTTGGGCACGCCGGTCGATTTCGACCTCGGGCCAGACGGCTACTGGTACAAAACCTCGCTGTCTGGCGGGCGCGTCTGGCGCATCCGACCCACCGTGCCCCCGACCGTGATCAACGGCGAGACTAATCTGGCCAATTTCCGCGATAATCCTGCCGGAACGCCGCTCAATCTAACTTTGATGGCCGGAACGACCACTATTGCGAATCTATCCTGCGATGTGGGCGCGTTTGGCCGATTCTCCGTCCGAGCGCCGCACACCGGATCGTTTACCGTCGTGGCCAAGGCCGACCGTTGGCTAAGCGTCAAGACCGCTGGCGTAACGCTGACGACAGGCGGATTCGCTTATCTCCGACTCGACTTTCCGTATAACGGCGACGTAAACGGCGACAACGCGATCGACGACTCTGACCTGAGCGCCGTCTTAACCGAGTTTGGCGCTCCACCTACCGGCACTCTCGGTCTCACCGATCTGGACGGCAACGGCATCGTCGACGATGCCGATCTGGCGATAGTATTGGAGAACTTCGGTCGGATAGGCGAAGACTAAAGCGCACGAACGGCATCGACATCGCGACCGATCTGAGCCCTCAACTCGTCCAAATCGCCAAACTTCATTTGGTCGCGCAATCGCTCGTAAAAGCGCACGACCATCGCACGTCCATATAAGTTTGCATCATCAAAGTTCAACAAAAAAGCCTCTACCGTCGGCGGCTGATCAGGAAACATCGGTCGATGCCCCACACTGATGGCGGCCTTATAAAGAACTCCATCCACCATGGCCTCGCCCGCATAAACTCCATCGCCAGGCGTTTGCAAACGTCCGGCCGCGACCAGATTCGCCGTCGGCCAGCCTAACTTCCGACCATTGCCCGCACCCCGAACTACAGTTCCTATCCATTCCACTGGCCAGCCCAATTGCCGCCGCGCCTCATCGACCGATCCCTGCGCTACTAATCGGCGAATGGCGGACGAACTCACTCGCGCGCACTCCGATAGCCCCAAATCCTCCACCACATCGACCTCAATTCCAACCTTCTTGATCGTCTCAATGTCCCCAGTTCGCCTTGCGCCAAACCGAAAGTCCGATCCGCAAACAACGACCTGCGCCGACAATCGGCCTCGCAGACAAGTCTCGACAAACTCCTCCGCCTCAAGCCTCGCAAACGCTTGATCGAACTTCACTACCACCGCATGGTCGACCCCTAGCTGCCCGATCCGCTCCAACCGCGCCCCCAACGAGCACAAATACTTCGGCGCCTCTTCGGGGCGCAACACCTCCAACGGATGCGCGTCAAAAGTGATCACGACCGCCGACAACTCCAATGCCCGCGCCCGCTCGACCGCCCGCCTAATCAATGCTTGATGCCCTAAATGCACTCCATCAAAGACGCCGATCGCAACCACAGAACCGGGCAAAGACGCTATGCCCTCAAATCCATAAAACACGTTCATCCTTCGATCACCCGGACAGGACGCACCAAAGGCGGCAGCCACCGCGCGACCAACGCCAACCTGCCCCCTTCGCTCTCGACAGCCACAAACGACCCCGGACGCCACAACGGCTGTTCGACCGTGCAATACTGCCCCTTCAATAACCGATTCAAGGTAACCGAATCCGGTTTCCACCGCATCAAATGCCCGACCGCATCCAACGCAGAGACAACAGAACCGTCCGCACAGCAGAACCTGCCGATCCGAGTTCTCCGCAAACTGGTCAAATGTCCACCAACGCCCAATGCCGCCCCCAAATCTCTAGCGATAGATCGAATATACACCCCTGTGCCGCATACGATCCTAACCCGAACACAAACCCTAGATCCAAGCTCGATATGTATAACTTCAACGGAACGAACCTCTACTTTTCTTGGGGACAGCTCTTCGACTTTCCCTTCCCGTGCCAGATCGTACATCCGTTTACCGCCCACTTGCACCGCCGAAAACTGCGGCGGCGTCTGATCGATCTTCCCCACAAATCTCGACAAAGCGCAAGCGATCTCTTCCTCGGTCAAGCCCGATGCGTCCGATTCCAAAACCACGTCGCCCTCGGCGTCATCGGTCGTCGTCGCCTGCCCCAACAGAATCGTCGCCTCATACTTTTTGTCCAAAAGATGCAAATATGGCGTCAGCCTCGTCGCCTTGCCCAGACAAATCAGCAAGATTCCGGTCGCCATCGGGTCCAAGGTGCCCGCATGGCCCACTTCCTTCTGACCATACTGCTTCCGCACCTCATCGACTGCATCGTGAGACGTCATGCCGGACGGCTTATCGAAAACTAAGACGCCATCCATTTCCGAATCTCGTCGATCAGGGCCGCAATCGCCTCCTCCGGAGCCAAGCCGACCGTGCAACCGGCCGCATTGACATGCCCGCCTCCGCCAAACGTGCCTGCCACCTTCGCCATATCTGCCGTATTGCTCCTCAAACTCGCCTTCACCTTATCCGGCGCCACTTGCCTGATCAAAAACGCCGCCTCCACCCCTCTAATCGACCGAACGTAGTTGATGATCCCCTCCGTATGCCCATCGTTCGCCCCAAGCGCATGAAATACATCGATCGGTACCACGGCCCACGCGATCTTTCCATCTTCGGTCGTCTCCACAGTCGATAGCGTCGCGCCCAACAAACGCACCGAAACGTACGACCGCGTCTCAAACACCTCTTCATTGATTAGGCGAATATCGGTGCCCATGTCAACCAATTCCGCCGCAACCCGCAAAGATTCGGGAGTCGTGTTCGAAAATTTGAACGAGAAGGTGTCCGTTACAATCCCGGTCAGCAAACATTGGCGCGTCTCGGGCGGCATCGGCATCCCCGTCGCCTTCAACCATCGAAACGCTAGGACCGCAGTCGCCGCTTCGTCCGCGTCCACCAACCGCACATCTCCAAACTCCTCTCCCGGCACGTGATGGTCGATCAACAGCTTCTTGTTCGCCTTGCGGACAACGTTCTCGTGCGGACCGCACCGATTCAGCTGGCTCATGTCGCAAACAATCGCCAAGTCCCAATCCTCCAAGGGCAGCGGCTCCGTCTGCACGAGCTCGGCGCCAGGCAAAAACTGATAAATCTCCGGCGCAGGATCCTGGCACAATACGGCCGGCGGGCGTTTTCCCATCGCCACCAAAGAATGATAAAGCCCTAGCGCGCTCCCAAGCGCATCGCCGTCAGGGCGAAGGTGAGTTACAATCAGAATCGTATCGGCTGAATCGACTAACTGCCGAGCCTCTGCAAACGGCAAATCTTTGGGCGAAGAGACCTTCGAAGCCATCTCGGCTATTGTACCTAAGCCCCCATCTAGAGTAGAATACATTTGTACCATGCGCCATACCGCCGAACAGAGACGAGTCATAGAAAAGACGGACGGCTCGCTCACCGTCGTCGCCGCTGCCGGCGCAGGCAAGACCGGCGTGCTCACCGATCGATACGTCCATCTCGTCGCCAACCACGGCCTTTCGCCCGAACAGATCCTCGCCATCACCTTCACGCGCAAGGCGACCGCCGAGCTCAAAAGCCGCATCATGGACAAGTTGGAAAAACAGGGCCTTCACCAAGCCAGGCGCGAAGCCGAACGCTCATACATCCACACCATCCAAGGTCTCTGCCGCCGGATTCTGGCCGAAAACCCATTCGAAGCCGGACTCGACCCGCAATTCACAGTTCTCGAAAAGGGAGTCGTCGAGCGCCTCAAACACCGCGCAATCGAACGAGCCTTCGAAAACATCCTCCGCCAAGAAAAGCACGAGCATCGCGAAGGCACCCTGCTCCTCGCCCGCTCTTACCTCAATCGCGACCATCGGAGAAACCGCTCCGACCCGTTCCATTCTCTCAGATCCCTCGTCGAAACCCTTTACGAAAATTGTCTCCAGGACGGATTATCCGCCAACGATCTTTGGCGCTGGGCGTCTATCCGCCCAGGCAGCGCGCAAGAACGGATCGCCGAGATCGTCAACGCTCGACTGATCGACGCCGGTTGGGAACCCGACGCTCTGCCCGAAATCGACGACCCCGATTGGACGGCCAGAGCCATCTCCGCGCTCCGTCAAATGCAGAGCGACCCGTCCGAAGCCAAGCGCCAAGCCGCCATCGACGCTCAGAGCCTCCTTCTGCAAATCAACCCTGCCGAAGAAGCAAAAGCGGTCAAAATGATCGATGCGCTCCTATCCCTGACAGCCGACTACTCCAAGGTTTTCGAAACCCTCAAACAAGAAGCGGGCGGGATCGACCTGCACGATCTTCAGGCGCGAACTCGCGACCTACTGAGAAACTCCGCGACAGTCGCGCATCGCTACCGATCCACATTCGCCTGCGCAATGGTCGATGAGTTCCAAGACACAGACCCCGTCCAAGTCGAGATCGTCCGCCTGCTAGTAGACGATGATAAGCTCATGATCGTTGGCGACAGCCAACAATCGATCTTTAGGTTTCGAGGCGCCGATGCGTCTGTCTTCCAAGCAGAGATCGAGCGCGCGAGCGAAGCCCAGCTCTGCCAACTCCCCGACAATTTCCGCAGCCATCCAGAAGTCCTCGACTTCGTCGATCACATTTTCGGCCATGCCTGGTCGAATGCCTACCAACTGTCTAAGCCCGCGCGACCGCGCGACAGCGCCCCCCAACCCGAAACTCGCGTCCAAGTCTGGCACTCCCACCAAGACCCCTATGCAGAACCCAACGCCATCGCCCGAGCCATCCGCCATTGGGTCGACGACCAGACGTTCCACATCGACGATCGTCCGGTTCGTTTTGGCGATTTCGCCATTCTCATGCCTCGCTTTACTCACGTTGCCCGCCTCGAAAACGCGCTCGCATCAGAATCGATACCCTACTTCGTCGTGGGCGGCGGTCGAGGCTACTGGCTTCGCTACGAGGTGCGCGATCTGGCCAATCTGCTCAAATCAATGGCCAGCGACGACGACGAAATTGCCTGGATGAGCCTTCTGCGCTCGCCGATGGTCGGACTCAGCCTGGACGCCATCGCCCGCATCGGCGAAACTCGCGAAAAATCCTCCATCCTCTCCATTCTGCGAGAAAAACCGGAATGGCTTTGGGAGACCGACAAGGAAAAGATAGAAGAGTTCCTAACTTGGTGGGATCGCGTCGCCGCCCTCAGAGACCGACGGCCCGTTGGCTGGCTTCTGGGCCAAGCGCTCGAAAAAAGCCGCTACGAAGCCAAAATCATAACCGCTCCGGACGGCCCTCAACAAGTTGCCAACGTCCGCAAACTCTGGGCGATAGCGCTGGCAGAACCCGCGACGACCATCGCCGAGTTCGCCCGCAAACTCGACCTCCTGGTTCGCCTCAACCAGCGCGAAGGCAACGCCCCCACCTATGACGAGGACGCCGATGTCGTCAAAATCTTCACGATCCACGGCGCCAAAGGGCTCGAGTTCCCCATCGTCTTTTTGGCCGGTACCGCCTATCGTGGCCGTCCCGAAAGCGATTCGCTCTTGACCGAACCGCGAAAGCGCATGATCGGACTCGCATGGTCAGGCTACGAAAGCCTGAACCACCGGATAATAGACGATAGCAATCGCAGAGCCGAAGAAGCCGAAGCCAAACGCCTGCTCTATGTCGCCCTCACCCGTGCCCAAGAGCGCCTCATCGTATGCCTGACCCAAGGCGAAAACCCCATCGCTCGCACCCTCAACGGAGCCCTCAGCCAATACATCAACCGACCGACTGCCGAATTCAACTTGGGCAAAACCCGCGTCATGTGGAAAAACATGGAGTAGGGCGCAAACCCGATTCCATGAACGATGCCATCCTGCAAGAAAAAGTCTGGCTGGGCAACGCAGAGCCGCCGCCAGAAGACGACCCTTATACGGTCGAAATTTTGCGCCGCCTAAGCGCGGATACGGCATCCTCGTTCACGGCCGAACAAATGGTCGCGCTCCGGTCGGCCCTCAGTTCGGCCCGTTCCCATCCAAAGCACGCAATCGACATCCGCGGGCTGATTCCGCTCTATTTCGCCCAATACTACTTCGTTTTTCTATTCGGGCGCGACCGGCGATACCAAACGGAACATGCCATACTCGAAAGGCGAAGCGAAGTAAAGGAAAAGGCTGGCTTAGCCACCCATGCCATCGGCCTCCTTTTTCTATTCGGCACATTGACCACTGCCTGTCTCACAACCCTCTACATCGTCAAATCGCTGGCCGGCATCGACCTTCTGCCGGGCATTCACCTGCGCAGCCTCCTGCCCTTTTAGCAACAAGGGCCGAGCATTGCCCGACCCTTGTTCTTGCATCCGACCGCTACTGGCGTCGGCGTCGCACGGCAATCAGACTGCCCACGCCGCTGATCAGCGCAAACATCGATGCCGGCTCGGGCGTGCCCTGAACCTGCAGGCACCAGCTCTTCAACTTGTGCGTGTCGCCGCTAGCGCGGTCGGCCACAAACAACTCCCAGGTGCCGTTCACGTCCAACCCGTCCATCTGATCCAGCCAAGCGTTTCGAGCGCTCGTATCCAGAACCGCAGTCGGATCGGCGTTCCGCGCGTCCGGCTGCCAAGTGCCGGTCAACTGAGTACCGGAAGGCAAACTCGTCGTATGGCTGTTAAACAGCGCAATCCGGTAAATGTGAACGTCCGAAGTGCCGTTTCCAACGATCGGCGCCTCGTCGTCCAACATAATGTTCAGGCCGTCGTCGCTATAGCCGACCGTCGAACCAGATCGCTTGCCGACTCGATTCAGCAAGTAAGTCTCCTTGCCGTCCTTTCTCAAAATAGCGACCAGGTCGCCGTTCCAACCGCCTGTAATTCGCTCAATGTTCAGGCAAACGTTCAGGTCCGTAATGTTGGTGATCTGAGAACCGTTGATAACTTGCTGATTGGTAACCCCTGCAGCATTGTTGTCCGGAATAGCGACGTTCAGATCGTTGAAGTGCCACTCCTCATCGAGCGCCATTGCGCCTACTGCCAAAGCGGCGGCGCCCAAAACCATAATGCTCTTCAAGTTTCGTGCAAAGTTCATCGGTTACGTCCTCCGTTTCGATGCCTATCGGCAAAAGATGTTGAAGCAAGTCTCCAAAAGACCAATTTTGGAACCACTTGACCAAAGACTAATGCCGTAATTTCGGGTATCCTGAAGACCAAATGAAACACCTCGCTCTCACACTCTCGGCCCTCCTCGCTGCGCTCGCTTTCGCCCAGAATCCAAAGGAGACCCTGGCCACAACCGCCGACAACGCCCTGACCAATAGAGAGTCTCAGCAAGGCTGGAAACTCCTGTTCAACGGCTCCGACCTCTCGAACTGGACCGACACCGCCGGTTGGAGCGTCAAAGACGGCGCCCTCCACACCTCTGGTCGAGGAAGCGGCCTGATCTACACAGTCGACCAATTTCAAGATTTCGAGCTCAAAGTAGACTTCAAAATGAGCAAGGGCGCCAACAGCGGCGTCTTCTTGCGTCTATGGGACAAGCCCGACTGGCTCAATACTGGCATCGAAGTACAAATACTCGACACGGCAGACAAACAGACCATGGGAAAGCACGACTGCGGCGCGATCTACGACATTCAAGCGCCGCTGGCCAACGCCGCTAAACCTGCCGGCGAATGGAACACCTACCACATCATTGCTAAAGGCCAGCGCATTGCGGTCATCCTAAACGGCCACATGGTCAACCAAATCGATCTGAACAAATGGACCGAACCCGGCAAAAACCCCGACGGAACCGCCAACAAGTTCAAATACGCCTACAAAGAGATGACCAAGAAAGGCTGGATCGCGCTCCAAAACCACGGCAACGAAGTCTGGTTCAAAAACATCAAAGTCAAACCGCTCTAAACCTATGCGCGTCGCCGTTGTCGGCCTGGGCATCGCGGGCGCCTCTGCGCTCTATTGGCTGTCCAAACAAGGCGCTCAAGCCGACGGCTACGACCAGTTCTATCCAGGCTCCGAGCAAGGCAGCTCGCACGGCTCGGCGCGAATCATCCGATACTCCTACCCCGATCCGCTCTATGCCGGATTAATGAAGGAAGGCTATCGACTGTGGCGCGAATTAGAAAGCGCGACCGACCGCCAAATGATCATAACCACTGGCGGCATCTACTTCGGACCGGCCGATCATCCTGAGATAATAGCCACCGAATCAGCCCTGATCGAGTGCGGCGCCGACTACGAGAAACTCTCCCATGCCGCCGACCGCTTCCCCCTGATCAAGTTCTACGATGGCGAGGCGGCCCTCTATCAGCCAGACATGGGCTACATAACAGAACCGGGACGGTGCGCAGAAGAGATCGTAAGACGCTCGCACGCGCGCTTTCAAGGCGACAGAGTTCTGCGCGTTGATCCTGACGGATCGGTCCATACTCGTTCGTCCGTTACAAAGTACGATGCCGTGATCATTGCGGCAGGCGCCTGGATGAACCAGTTCGCCCCAAACCTTCCGGTCGCGCCCACAGCCCAACAGATGGTCTACTTTCGCCCTACGCTCCCCATCTCTCAGTTTTCTCCGCCAAACTACCCCGTATGGATCGACGCCGATACCCACTACTACGGCCTGCCCTGGAACGGCAAGACCCAGGGCATCCGCGTCTCCGCCCACATCCGCGGCCCACAAATCGACCCCGATGCTGATCGACCGGACCTCAACGAAGAAACCGACCGCATCCGAGCCTACATCGACCGTCGCCTCTCAGGTCTATCCGACGATGTGGTCTTTTCAAGCCCATGCGTCTATACCAACACGCCCGACGAGGACTTCGTTCTCGACTTCTCTCCCGAATCCAAAAAGATCGTATACCTGTCCGCTTGCTCGGGCCACGGCTTCAAATTCGGCCCCCTAATGGGCAAATTGGCTGCGGAGATGGCGCTGAGCGGCGACCGTTCCATACCGCCCGAACGCTTCCGCCTCGACCGCCTGCTTAAGTAACGCCGGCTTGCCCAAGTACCGCCGGCCCCCCAAGTACCGCCGGCGTCCCCGCCGGCCCCCCCAAGTACCGCCGGCGTCCCCAAGTACCGCCGGCGTCCCCAAGTACCGCCGGCGTCCCCGCCTGGCCCCGTCTCGAAAAGTACCGCCGGCGTCCACGCCGGCCCCGTCTCGAAAAGTACCGCCGGCCTCCCCGCCGGCCCCGTTCGCCCGTTCAGGGTTCGATTCGTACTCAATTTTGTGCTACATTTTCGAAGATTCCCGTTCGCGCACGATGTTCCGATCCCTCCGCGCCCGCAGATGCGGAAGGATTAGATCGCTCTTCCCCCCAATCGCGCCGCGGTTAAGGAGGGGAACGCTCGCGGCTCAATCCCCTCTTCCCCCTAAAATCGAAGATTTTGGGGGGAAGATACAGAAGGGGGGCTAAACCTTGCGCATGAGACCGATTCGGGCTATACGGACAGAACCCAAGC